>DATIRH010000424.1:0-2683 GCA_035469845.1 Proteiniclasticum sp.
ATTACTATTCCATTATGGATTCTTTAGGCGCATTAATGGAAAATGAAGAAGCATGGGCAGTAGTAAAGGAGTTTGCACCAAAAATCGTTGAGCGTGCCATTCCTGGCGCGGTCACCTTATTATGGGTCTGTAATAAGATGAAGAGTGTACTGACTGAGGAAGAAGTCAAAGCGATGAATACCAGGTTGACTAGGATTGCAAAAGTGTAGAACTATGGGTACTGAGTAAAAATGGTTATAGAAACTGTTTGACAGAGATTGAATTACAAGGAGAAGACAGAATGATAAAGTTTAAATTTGACTCAGAAGATAGACAGGCTTTCCCGCATTACTGGGAAGTATGTGTGGGGAGCTCAAATGCCTACACAGCCCTTAGGGAAGATTATAGAAAACAATTGAAGAGAGCCCATGAGGAACTGGGTTTCAAGTATGTGCGTTTTCACGGCATATTTGATGATCGAATGAGTGTGCTGATCATGAAAAAGGATCATAGTGGCAAGGAATTCGGTCTTGTATACAATTTCGCAAATATCGATAATATATTCGATTATCTGCTTGAAATAGGGATGAAGCCTTTTATTGAACTTGGATTTATGCCCTCTGCAATCGCAAGAGGAGATAAAACCATTTTCCATTATAAAGCGAACATAACGCCACCTGAAAAGTATGAGCAATGGGGTGAGCTTATCAGGCGTTTTGTGGAGCATCTGATTGAACGCTATGGTATTGAAGAAGTTAAAAGCTGGTTTTTTGAAGTCTGGAATGAACCGAACCTGTTCTTCTTTTTCGATGGAACGAAAGAAGAATACTTCAGGCTTTACGAAGTATCTGCCAGGACCATTAAAGCGATTCATCCTGATTTGAAGGTAGGTGGTCCTGCAACTTCCTGTAATTCCTGGATCAAGGATACTGTGGACTTTTGCAGAAAGAATGATGTTCCCTTGGATTTCATCTCAACGCATCATTATCCGACGGATGATCCTCTCTGGAAATCGGGAATGGATATTATGGAGTTCTTCCAGTCGGATCTATCTGGAAATCGTACTTATGAGCGAGGCGTTCTGAAGAAAATGACCAAACGCGTCCGTGAAGAAGCAGGAGATTTACCTGTGTATTTCACCGAATGGAACACCTCTGCCATGGCCAATGACTATAAACATGACGAGCCCTTTGCAGCTGCAATGATTGCAAAAACGCTGGCGGATAATGATGGACTGGTTGAAGGATATTCCTACTGGGCGTTTTCAGATATTTTTGAGGAAAGCGGCCAGCTGGCAGGAGCATTCCATGGTGGGTTTGGTCTGCAGACATATTACGGAATAGCAAAGCCTGCTTACAAGCTTTTTGAATTGTTCCATGGCCTCGGAAAAGAAAGAATCAGTGTCTGGTCGGATCAGCCGGATAGCACGGTTGAAGCTTTGGCGACAAAAACGGAGTCAGGTTATCGTGTGATTGTCTATAACCATAATATACCGGAAGAACCAATTAAGGACGAAACCATCAGTATAGATATGACTTCTTTGACCGATAGAAAGACAGTAGTCATATACAGAATTGATCAGTCTCATACCAATCCGAAAAAGATGTGGCAGGAGCTTGGAGAACCGGAATATCTTAAGAAGGATGATGTCATAAAACTCAATGAGTCATCTGAACTGGTGGCTGAAATGATTGAGTTCGAATCCGAACTGGTGATTACAGTGCCTGCCCATGGCGTTGTTGCTTTTGATGTGCAAATCTGACTTTGAGGGTATAATTTGAAATTCTCAAAAGATATAACTAAAAATGATGACAATCAGTAAAATACCAGTGGTATTACTTTGAAGGAAACAGGAGGGTAGAGTATGAAACAACCACATATCATTATATTCAATCCAGATCAGATGAGAAGTGACAGTTTAGGGCATCTTGGTAATCGGGCTGCAAGAACGCCATTTATAGATAGATTTGCTGAATCAGAAGGCGTTTCTTTCAGCAATACATACTGTCAGAATACGGTATGTGTCCCAAGTCGAGCCAGTTTTACAACTGGTTTATATTCTCATGTCAATGGACATAGGACAATGAGTCATCTGCTTCGAGAGGGTGAAGAAACCATATTCAAAGAACTGAAAGATCAAGGTTATCATGTGTGGATGAATGCTAGAAATGATCTCATTGCAGGGCAGATTAATGGGCTTCTTGAAAAGCATGCTTCTGAAATCTACTATGGAGGGAATTCTTTAGCACCGCCTGGACCGGTGTATAAGGGCTCAAAGTCGAAAAAAGATCATATTGATTATTCCATGTTTAACGGTGAACTTGGCGTTGATGAAAATGGTGTAAACTATGGATCTGATGATGAAGATCTTGATGCAGCAATCAGCAAAATCAAAAATCATAACTATGAGCAGCCTCTATGTCTTTTTCTTGGAGTAATCAATCCACATCCACCGTATCAGGTAGAAGAACCCTATTTCAGTGCAATCAGAAGAGAAGACCTGTCACCACGTATTAAGCCGGAAGATGGTGTTGGTAAAGCATTAATGATGGAGCTGATCCGTAAGAATCAGAAGCTTGATTTTTTCACCGAAGATGATTGGAATGAATTAAGGGCAACCTATTTAGGGATGTGTATGAAGGTGGATCATATGTTCAAGAAGTTATGTGATGCACTGAAAGAAGCAGGTATCTATGACGATTCC
>DATIRH010000425.1:0-13055 GCA_035469845.1 Proteiniclasticum sp.
TCAGAATCAGATCCGATTCACTTTTCTTCAATGTGTCAATTTCATTCTTCAATTTGGTACTATATTCAACCGCGTCCAGATACTCGCTCTCTATCAGTATGGCATCAACTTCTCCAGTAGCCAGCTGTATCCCTGTAGAAATTCCGATACCGATGATCACTGAGCCTATGAGGATCATCATTTTACTCAAGCGCATCATTTCTTTTACCCTTATAGTATTTCTCAATAAGCAGTCTTCTGATTACCGCAAAGTTATTGAACATACGTCCTCCGAAAACCACTACAGCTGCCAGATACATCGGAAGACCAAGCTTGTCTCCTAAAAAAGTAAGCATCACAGCAATAACCGCATTCCCGAAAAATCCTGAAATGAAAACCATATTATCAAATGTCTTACCAAGATAAGCCTTGAGTGCTCCAAGCACCGAATCCAGACAGGCTAGAATAGCAATGGTCAGATATGTCGTATACTCATCAGGAATCTTAACATCCAGGAAGAGTCCCAGAAACACACCAACCAGAAGTCCAACTATTACGATCATCTGCTATTCCTCCTTCTCTATAAACGATGTAGAAAAAGGTTTCTCATACTTTTTTATGAGAAGTTCATCTACAGGCTGAAAGCGAATGTCATAGAATTCCAAAGCATTGTAGGACAATGCACCTTGGAATGCGACTGCGCTGTTGAGTATGTCCTTATCACCGATGGCTTTAATCACGATTTCATCCCTCGGAGATACTTTCTCATCATTTATGAGTATAAAACTGTTATTTGAACTGGACTTTATCCCTGTCTGAATCGAAATACGCTTATCATTCACGCTTATAGCTTCAGCCCCTGCGAACTTCAACTCATTTATGATGTAGACCAGCTCTAAATCAGTCAGATAGTTGAACGTCTGCGGGTTCAGAAGCGGATCTGTAGGTCTCAGACTAAGTGTCAGTCCAGGACCTGTCACATCTTCAAGACCTAAAAGAAGTCTTGACTGGTCCAGTTCAGTTTTGAGCAGCTGATTTGCTTCGTTAGAAGAAGCTGCTGCAATCTCGTAGCTTCTAAGGGATTCCGTCAGTTTGTTGTTGCTTTCCGCAAGTGATCCTTTTTCCTCTTTAAGAACTTCAATTTCATTAAATAACTCATCTGCTTCTTGAACAGTAAGTTTTCTGACAGGATTTTGCAGCTGTTTGTACTGATAAGTCATCAGAAACCCGAGTAATACAAAAACCAGAGCCAGGACCCATTGCATATTTTTGTTTCGCTTTTTCATTGATTCCCTTCTTTTTATCCATCACCATTCTCTGGTGGGTCTTCATTAGTATCTTCTTCCAATGGATCTTTAATCCTCGATTCATCGTATACCACCGGTTTCTCTACATAAGATAAATCAATATATCCTTTTACTTCCTGCAGATTACCGTCAGAAATAATATTGATTGCGGTATTAAGCTTTTCTTTTAACGAATCTGGATAACCAAGTCTTACTTCCAGATTTTTGTAATAAGTTCTGATGTAGGTCATGTCTCTAAGATCAAGCTCTGAGAAACTGATTTCACTGATATTTCTTTCCTGAAGATATCTGAATTCTTCAAGGACTTTCACCTTCTCAGGATATTCTTCATAAATATTAACACCAAGCTCAGGCAGCTCGATCTCATCTTTCAGTGTCACGCCTTCCACAGCATTGGCTCCAATCTCCAGAAGGACCCCTTCTCTCGTCGCCAGACTGATTACACCGTCCTTATAGTAATTCACTTCTGCCTTCTTCTCTTCGATTGTAATTTTGATGGTAGAAGGAAATACACGTTTCATCTTCATATGTTCAAAATAGGGCTGCTGTTCGAAGAAAGCTTTTGTGTCATCGTCATTGAACAAAAGAATGTTCTCTCCAAGAAGTCGATCTGTCTCTCTTGTGATGAGATCGGAAGAAATCTTCTCATTCCCTGTTATGGATATGGTCTGCACCTTAAAATAGGGTGCATTCGTCACAAATATACCTGATGAAATCATGATGAGTGTCAGAAGGAAGAATTTCAATCTTCTTCTTCTTCTCATTTTTCTCTTCTTTATCCGATCTTGAACTTCTTTTAAACTCACTTTTCTCACGTCCTCTAAAATCACGATCTTCTATTTTCATCATTTCATCTGAATCAGCTGTTGGTCTTTTTTCTGGATTGCCTTGAAATATTCATGAGTATACCTACAGCTGCCAGATTCACTACCAAAGAGGTTCCTCCAGCGCTGATGAAAGGAAGTGTAACACCTGTTACCGGAAAAGCACCGATAACTACTGCAATATTTATAAGGGACTGAAGTGCAAAAATGGCGGTAATTCCGATGGCTAACAGCTTACCGAAATTATCCTCTGCACTTAATGCGATTCTGATTCCCCTCCAGATCAGTGTCATGATCATGGCTATCAGGAACAGACCGCCTAGCAATCCAAGCTCTTCTACTACAACTGCAAATATAAAGTCATTCTGCGCCTCTGGAAGCCAGAACGCTTTCAGTCTGGACATTCCTATTCCACGTCCAAATACACCACCACTGGTGAGTGCATAAAGTGATTGTACAAGCTGATGTCCATCACCCTGCGCATCAACAAAAGGATCTCCGAAGTTAAGGAATCTTCTCATACGATAAGGTTCTTTGATCATGGCTAAAGCCAGCATGGACACCCCTATACCGATGTAAGTGAAAATCTGTGCAAATGGAACACCAGCCAAAAAAATCATTATCAGAGATGTCATCATGAGAATGGCTCCGATGGATAAGTTACTTTGAAGCACGATAATGATCCCTGCAAAAACACCAGCCATCAGGAATACTCTTCTAGAAGGTTTCCATGATATTCTTTTGTTGACCCCCACCCGTTTCAATGCATTTGCCGCATATAAAACCATTGCGAATTTGGCCAGTTCAGAAGGTTGCAGTGATAGTGGTCCTATTCTGATCCATCTACTGGCTCCTTTAGTCGGATCAAACAAAATGACCGCAACATTCAGAATCAGTACTACAAATACAATGAGTTTTGTGAACTGCATTGTATATCTGTGATAATTGAAATTGCTGACCACGAATATCATGATGAACAAACCGACAAGTGCAAAAAAGCCCTGCCTTATCACGTCTTTGTATGCAGCAAATCCTTTTACTACATTTTCATAACTCGATGCACTAAATACCATAAGCAGCCCGAAAAGCACCAGGGCAAGCGTTACAGCCAGTAGGATAAAGTCTACTTCTTTGTATTTTACTTTATATTTACTTCGCTTTTTAGACTTCATGTTCTTCTTGCTCTTTGAAGGCAAGCCATTATTTCTTATCTTCAGTTCTGAAGTGTTCATGACAACCTCCCGATCAATATAACGCTTTAATCTACATCAATAAATATGTACTTAGAACCATGATTAAAGTCACCAGTGAAAACACCCGCACAATTTTTGTTTCTTTCCAACCCAATGCTTCAAAATGATGGTGGATTGGTGCCATTTTAAATACTCTTTTTCCAGTTTTCTTGAAATATAGAACTTGAATGATTACAGATAGAGTTTCAATTACATACACAATTCCTACAAGTATCAGGAGCAGCTCTGTTCTTGTCAGCAGACTCAATATTCCTACAGCTCCACCAAGCGCCAAAGAACCTGTATCTCCCATAAATACCTTTGCAGGAAACCTGTTGAAGTACAGGAAACCGATAAGTGAACCCATTAAGGTCAATGTAAAGAGAAGTACATTCGTGTCATCAGATTTCAAAGATATCAGAGCGAAAAACAGAAGTACAACGATGGTTACAGAGGATGACAATCCATCTATCCCATCCGTAAGATTCACAGCATTGGTTACCGCTGCAAAAAAGATCACTACAAATGGTATGTAAAGAATGCCCAGACTGATCTCCTGATTGATGAATGGAATCATCAGTCCATCATAACCAAATCCAAAATACAGTATACTGCCTGTAAGTAACCCGAAGATGAGCAAATAAAGCATTTTGTGTTTTGCGCTCAATCCATCGGAAGATTTTTTTCTGACTTTCAGATAATCGTCTAAAAATCCGATCAATCCAAAACTCAGCGTAACTAAAATCATAAAGAGAACTTTTACATTGAATCCGGAAAAGAGAACTCCGACCACTGTCAGGACAATCAGAAAAAGAAATCCACCCATACTTGGAATCCCCTGCTTCACCAGATGTGATTCCGGTCCATCGAGTCTTATATTCTGCCCGAACTTGAAACTTCTTAACTTGTCGATAATATAAGGTCCTATGACAATTGCAGCAACCGTACTTAAAACCAAAGAAATGAGTGCAAATTCCATTATTCTAACCCTCCGAATTTCTCAAGCACTGGAATAAATCTTTCAAAATACATCCCTCTGGATGCCTTGATGAGCACTATGTCGCCTGGTCTGAGATACTGATTGATATTTTTCTGTGCTTCTTCGAAGGTTCTGAATCCAACTGCACCTTCACCATATTCTGCAAGCATTTCTTCCACGTACTCTCCTACCGCAATAAACTGATCGACCTCTTTACTTTTAGCATAATAAGCCACAGACTCATGAGCAGATATGGCTTCCTCTCCAAGTTCCTTCATCGTACCTATTATAGCCACCTTTCTTCCTGTGAAGTTTGACAGGTAGTCAATAGCGGCTTTGGTGGAATCAGGATTTGCATTGTAGCAGTCATTGATGATGGTAAGATGTTCCAGGCGAATGATATCCATCCGCATCGAACTCTTCATTATCTTTACATGAGATAGTTCTTCATCTTTAATGCCCAATTCTTTAGCAACCATATAGCATAATATTCCATTTTGAACATTGTGCTTTCCAGGTATATCAAGACGGATGATCTCTTTCCCTCTATTCACAGAAAACTCAACATAATCTTCTGCAATGTTGATGTTTTTTGCGATGTAATCTCCTCTAGTCAATCCTCCATATAACACTCTATATGGCTTATTCTCTATTGTCCTGAGATACTCGTCATCACCATTTAAAACTAAAAGAGAGTCTTTATTGAAAAAATCTGTTATCTCCATTTTAGCCTTTAATATATTCTCCTGTGAACCTAAGTATTCTATATGAGATACACCGATATTGGTGATGATTGCAATGTCCGGTAGCGCAACTCTCGCCAGATTATGTATTTCAAGCGGAGCACTCATCCCCATCTCTAAAATTGCATAATCATAGGAATCATCAAGAGAGAAAATCATCAGCGGAAGACCCAGTTCATTATTGTAGTTCCCGGAGGTCTTAAATACCTTGTATTTTTTCGAAAGCATTCCATGCAGGATGTCTTTTGTTGAGGTTTTACCTGTGGATCCTGTGATGCCGATTATTTTTAAATTCAACATCTTCCTGTAATAATAAGCCAGATCAAGAATTGCCCTATACGTGCTGTTCACTTTCAAAACGGCCTTACCTTCAGGAATCTCGCCAACTTCAACATTTTCTACTACAGCCACATTAGCTCCATTATTGAACGCATCCAGATAATGCTCGCTTCCGTTATAATGTTCCCCTTTGATTCCAATAAACAAGGAATCATCAGTGACAATTCGAGAGTCGATAAACACAGCATCAAAGGTTGCTTCAGCATTTCCATATAAAGTTGCATCTAAATGTTCCGCGATTTCTTTAACAAGTATAGTTTTCATAATTTCCTCATCTCTTCCTACAATAGCAGTATCTGAATCAGCAATAAATTCCTTATCAAATATATCATAATCTTACAGCTTCTGGTGATGTTATACGAAAATAGCATGTGAATTCACATGCTACTTCTGATCAGTCTATGGACATATATTTCTGCACTTCCAAAAAAATTTCCTTAGCCCATGGACCTGCAACAGTGTTACCATAAATAGCATCTTTTGGATTATTAACGATGACCAGAACCGTGAACTGCGGATCTGTATAAGGCGCTCCTCCGATAAAAGAGGAAATAAACTGATCATCCGAATATCTCTGCTTCCCATTTTCATCGGTGATTATTTTCTGTGCTGTACCGGTTTTCCCGAACACAGGAATGTCTTCAATATACGCGCTGCTTCTTTCATTTGCTCCTACAACTCCATAAAGCAGTTCAAGCATTCTGTCAGCGGTATTTTCACTTATAACTTCTTTCACTTCCCCAGTAGCTAAAGATCTCACTGAAAAATTGCCATTTATATCTTCCAGCGTAGCTTCATCACCTATATGAAGGGGATTCAGAATTCCATTATTGGCTATTGTATTGATTGCATTCATCATCTGAACCGGAGTTACAGTTTGTGCTTGGCCAATCGCTGAAGTCGCCAGATCGATGGGCTTCATATTCTCTTTTTCAAACACGATACCGGTTGTTTCGCCTGGAAGATCGATTCCGGTTTTCTGACCGAAAAGATATTCTTCCACATATTCATTGAATCTTTCTTCACCGAGTCTTTGAGCAATTAAGATTGTTCCTACATTGCAGGAGTTTTTCAAAACCTCCTGGAGAGTCTGGTCTCCATGTCCGGAACGATTGACGCAGTTCACTCTGATTCCATTGACCATGATGAACCCTGGACAATTGAAATGATCGTGTTCGTCTACAACACCTTCTTCTATCGCTGAAGATATAGTGACAATTTTGAATGTGGATCCTGGTTCGTAGGCATCATTCACTGCGAAATTTCTGGTTACTGCATCAAATTCTTCCTGCGTCCGATCTTCTCTTGGGTCATTTGGATTGAAATCGGGTAGATTCACCATGCCTAGCACCCCACCAGTCTTTGGGTCTGATACTATCATGGTTACGCTGTCTGCTTCATGTTTCTCCATGGCTTTCTCAGCCAGATTTTCGATGAAATATTGAATTTTTTCATCAATCGTAAGTGTAATGTCGCTTCCATCGATTGCAGGTGTCTGAATAACTTCCGAATACGGAAGTTCTCTATTCTGTTTATCAACTTCAGCAATTTTTATTCCACTAACTCCACGTAATGTTTCATCATACCAGTATTCCAATCCCATTACTCCTGTTCCATCAACATTTACAGCCCCAAGAACATGAGCTAGATAGTTGTTGTTAGGGAAATATCTGATATTATCATAACCAATCAGGAGAAAATTAATTCCTTCAGCAGTTATATATTCTCTTAACCCATCAATAACTTTCTTTTCTAATTTTCTTTTGATTATAATTCCTTTGGAGTCTGAAGTCAGTTTTTCCAGAATGGATGCGGTCTCCTCACCCAGGATTTCCGCAATAGGAGCAGCATAACTTTCAGGTGTCTTCCCTTTGGACTCGATTATTCGTCTAAAAGTATCTAGATCTGCATCTACTCTGTACGCTTCAGTGGTTGATGCTAAAAGAGAGCCATTTCTATCCAAAATGTCTCCTCTTTTTGCAGGTATTATAATTTCTCTTACAATCTGACTTTGTGCTTTTGAAAATATTTCATCTTTAGCAATGACCGTTACATAAAACAATCTCGCACCTAATCCAAGAAACAAGATCAATGTCAGCACTGTAACGCCGATGTATCTTTTGTTATTCATAATGCACCTCTATGTCGCGTCTAATTGAAAATATTCAAGTTCAGCATAGAGAATATTTTTTCTGTGAACTTTCGGCTCTCAACCACCGGTTCATCTTCAGTAAAATTATTCTTTGATAGATCTGCTGAGATAAGGCTTCCCTTATCTGCTGAAACGAGTTCCAGTTCCAGTGATTTCTCTGCGATCTCACCGATGGAGGACGCCTTGATAATCTCTGCCTGTAAGGCTTCGTTGTTTTTCAAGGTTGTGCGTGTTTCATTCTGAAGTTGAACATACTCGTTCTGCATATTATAGATCATACCACTTCTAAATATTGTGAAGAATAAACCTGTTGCAACAAAAAGTATGGTGAGCGCTGCACTCATCTTCCTCTTATTATTTCTTACAGCATTTTTTCTCGTAAACTCCTGTCTTGATTTCTCTAATCTTCTTGTCTCTTCTTCCTGATCTCTTCTCTTTTCTCTAACAATCTCAGGATTAGGCGCAGTATTCATATACTGAACTCTATTGGGTAGTGCCATCATCATCACACCTTTCTATATATCCCTTAACCTATATTTTTTCTAGAATCCTTAGTTTTGCGCTTCTTGACCTGGGATTTACTTCTATCTCTACTTCTCCAGGTAAGATCGGTTTCTTCGTTAAAATTTTGACTGTAGCTGTTTTACCGCATATACATGGCATACTGGTAGGACATGTACATGGAAACATCAGCTCTTTATATGTATTTTTCACGATTCGGTCTTCCAATGAATGGAATGTGATTATCGCCAGTCTTCCCTCAGGCTTTAATCCATCAACCGCATCAAGTATTGTATTCCTTATAATTGTCAGTTCCCTGTTCACTTCAATTCTTATGGCCTGGAATGTTCTTTTTGCAGGGTGTGGTCCTTCTCTTCTTGCTTTCGCTGGAATAGCGGCCTTTATGATATCAACAAGTTCATGAGTTGTTTCAATCGCTTTCTCTTCTCTTGCCTTTACAATAAATTCTGCAATTCTCTTGGACCAGTTTTCTTCTCCATAATCACGGATCACGCGAGCTATTTCAGCTTCTTCATATCCGTTTACCACATCATAGGCTGAAAGAACATCTTCCCTGTTCATCCGCATATCCAGTGGTGCATCCTTCATGTAAGAAAACCCTCTCTCACCTTCATCTAATTGATAGGATGAGACACCCAGGTCCATCAGAATTCCATCCACCCCTTGAGGCGCATGCTCCTCTAATATCGCTCTGATGTTTTCAAAATTCGAATGTACCAGAGTAACATTGTCATAATCCTTTAGCATTTCTCTGGCATGTTCGAGTGCATCCGTATCCTGATCGATTCCTATGAGCTTCCCACCTCTTAGTTTTTTCAGGATTTCTTTTGTATGCCCTGCACCACCTAAGGTGCAATCCACATAAATGCCATTCTCTTTAATATTCAGACCTTCTATGCATTCCTCCAGTAGAACAGATACATGTTTAAATTCCATATACTCACCTATATTCCCAATTCATTCATTTTCTCAGCTATTGCATCCATATCCATTTCACTCTCGTTATACGCTTCCCACTTTTCCTTAGACCATACTTCAACACGATCCATCATACCAACGCTAACAACTTCACCTTCAATACCTGCATAGCTCAAAAGGGACTGTGGTATAAGTACTCTTCCCATTTTATCCGGTTCCATCTCATTGGCTCCAGAGAAAAAGAAGCGGACGAACGATCTTACATTCTTGTCAGTAAGCGGCAATGATTTCAGCTTTTGTTCAAAAGTCTGCCATTCATCTTTAGGGTAAATGTATAAACATGAATCAAGACCCTTGGTCATAATAAATGTTTCCCCTAAACCATCTCTGAGCTTAGATGGAATAATTATTCTGTTTTTCTTATCCATTCCGTGACTAAACTCACCAATCAACATACTTTTTCACCACTTTTCTCCACTTTTTACCACTTATATGTTTATTTTACACAAAAAAGTATAACCCTTCAATAGCTTGAAGGGTTATAAAAGAAATATATTCAAAATTCACAAAATATCTATATTTGAATTCGCCTTGATTTTCAGTGTTTTTCATTATTGTCAGAATATAAAGTCATCTTTTGTAAACGACTACTATCCCTTTTCTATTGACAACCAAATTCTTTCCAATATTGTAATTGATTTGATACTCAACGGTTATGATAAATATGCAATAAACAGTATAGAACGTGTGTTTTATTGTATAATCACTTTTGTGCTGTTTTCATTATGAAAAACTTCATTGAATTTACTCTGGATATCTGAAATTGTTATATTCTTCAATTTTTCCACATAACTGAAAATATCCTCTTCATGAAGCAGCATTCCTGTCGTAGTGACTCCAATTCGATCAACAGAGTTAAATATATTGACAAAATTTCCGGTCATTCCTTTTTTTACACGAATCATATCTTTTTCAAGATTCGTAAAAAACACCTGATCAGATTTTATTGAATCAATATAATCTTCAATAAGTGTAAATGCTTTTTCCGGTTCCTTGGTCTCTCCACCTATGAATATTTCACCATGATCTTCATCAAGGCTGATTTCACTGGAAAAGCTGTCATTGATTTTACCGTTTTTAATATTCTCTTCATAGAAATAGGACGTTGGACCAAACACAAGTTTCATCATCAGAGATCCAATTAGTGTTTCTTTCAATAAATCTTTCTTTGTGTTGATCACTTTTAAACCGTATATATAATTGGGCACCTGAAGATTCATGTGAAGAGTGCTCTCTTTTTTGAGCGATTCTGCAGGTTCATGATAAACTTTTTTGACGAGATCTGTTGATTCACCCGGTTTCACATTTTCTGAAATCAGTCCTTCAACTTCATCGATATCCAAATCCCCTACAAGAACGAGTATCATATTTCGAGGATTATAAAATGCATTGTAACATTCAATCAGGTCTTCTGGTGTAAGACTGTATATGGAGTCTATGCTACCTGCAATATCTTCACGAACAGGATGTTGGTGGTAAAGGGATTTCATCGCTTCAATGTAACCTCTAAAACCAGGATGATCCTCATACATTTTGATCTCTTCTGCAATGATTCCCTTCTCTTTTTCCACATTTTCTGTTGTAAGATGTGGTGTGAATACCATTTGCAGAAGAAGTTTGAGATTCTCCATAAAATGAGAAGTTGTACTGAAGTAATATGATGTCTGATGATTGTTTGTAAATGCATTCACAGATGCACCCAGTTCGGTGAACTTATTGAATACATTCCCTCCTTCAGGCATTTCAAAGACTTTATGTTCAAGGAAATGCGCAATTCCTTCCGGATATTTTTTAAAGTTGTTTCCACCATCTATGGAAAACTCAACATCCTTACTTCCGTAATTAGATGTCAGTATTGCATAAGACTTTGCAAATCCCTTCTTGGGAACGTAATATACTTTTAAAGTATTAATTTCAGATTCATAGATCTTTTCATCTATAAATTTAAGCTCCTTCATTTTCCCCATCTTTGGCCTCCCCATCTAAATAATGTGCGCAGATGAATTCAAGCTTTTCAGCCACATTCATTATTCTTTCTTTTGTTACTTCCTTCAGACCTTCAATCACCTGACTGATTGTATAATCGATACCAAACACTCTTAATGCAATCAGGTAGTTTGATGTGTTGAAAATCGAATCACTCATTGCATGAAGTGAACTAATCACCTTTGTCCGAGCAACCTCAATTTCCTCTTCTGTAAATTCACCTGATTTCATTTTCTCTATTTCAATATCAATCAGTTCCTTTGCTTTCCTAAAGTTTTTAAAATCAGTGCCTGCACCGATTGTCATCACTCCAGCAAATTTATCGAAACTGGAATAAATGGAGTATGCCAGAGAATGCTTTTCTCGAACTTCGTTAAACAGTTTCGAATGTGCACCTCCACCGAATATTGAATTGAATAAGACAAGTGCAAAATAATCACCTTCAAAAATACTGTTATTTGTATTATATAACAGCGACATTTTCCCCTGATTGATTTTCATCTTCTCAAACACTTCACCACTTTCACGGTTGAAGTTTCTCTGATCTGAAGCACTTAAATTCTGACCATCAGATTTATTTGTCAGGATCTTAAAGGTCGATAATTTTTCACGCACCTCTTCTTCATTACTGATGTTACCTGATGCATAGCAGAACGCTTCCTTTTCCTTCAATTCATTCCATAAATCTACAAGCACTTTCCTGTCCAGTTTCTCAAGTTCCTCCATTGTTCCATATTCTGGAAGTCTGTAGGAATCATAAAGTCCTAATTCCATCACTCTATTCATGGAATAGTGTCCTTTATCATCATAGATTGATTCAATATAAAGTCTATGATTCAGGATTTCCTGAGCAATTATCTCATCATCGAAATCATCTTCTTTCAATAGAGGATGATAGATAAGTTCATTTAGAAGATGGATTGCTTTATCCCATAAGTCTTCTTTATATAGAGTAAAACGATTATCCATAAAACTCGCAAAAAATATCACGAATAATTTGTTCCCTATTTTACTGAGCATGATATCAAAATTTGCTCCGTACATATCCTGCAGATATCTGGCAATTTCCGAAGAAGAATGAAATGATTTCGTCCCTCTTTTAAGTACCTGAGCTAGAACATTGTATCCAGTGACATTTTCGTCCATACTGACCGGAATGACGATACTGATGGCATTATTTTTAAATTTTTCTGTTTTGATTATTCCAATGTTATCCATTTTTCCTCCGTACCTGCGTTATAAAAACACAGTTCATAACTTTGATTGGTTGTATGAAATATATTATCACATTTTCAGCTGAAAATCTTCTTAAGAAAACAGGTTTCTAAGGAAGGATTCATCCTTCTAACAGAAACCTGTCAAAAACTACTTGTTCCTAGAGTTTTGCATCATCTACAGAATTCAGGTATGCTTCAATGTCAGGTAGAATTGATGGGATTGTTTCAGGTATAAAAGGATTTTTGAGACCAGCCAGTTCAACCAGCTCCAGGAATGGCTTGCTGCCACCTTCCTTACATAAAGCAACATAATCATCCCAGGCTTTCTGTCCTTCATTTCTACTTCTGATGAAGAACTGAAGAGCACACACCTGTGCTAAAGTGTAGTCGATATAATAAAAAGGTGAAGTGAAGATATGAAGCTGCTTAAACCAGAAACCGCCTCTGTTATAGAAATCATTGTCTTCATAATTCTTTAAAGGCATGTATTTCTGCTCGATTTCTCTCCACTTGAGCTTTCTTTCTTCCGGAGTCGCCTCTGGATTCTCATATACAAAGTGCTGGAACTCATCCACTGTTACGCCATAAGGAAGAAACAGCAAGGTACCCTGAAGGTGAGAAAACTTATATTTATCTGTATCTTCTTTAAAGAAGTTCTCCATCCAAGGCCAGGTAAAGAATTCCATGGACATGGAATGAATTTCACAAGCCTCATAGGTAGGAAAACTGTATTCAGGTACTTCATAATCTCTGGAAGAGAATACCTGGAAGGCATGCCCCGCTTCATGAGTCAAAAC
>DATIRH010000426.1:0-6539 GCA_035469845.1 Proteiniclasticum sp.
TGTCTTTTTTGTAAGTCAGGTAGGCATAGGCAATCCGATTTGTTCTGCCCACTCTTCCTCTAAGCTGATAGAGCTGTGAAAGCCCCAGTTTATCCGCATCATCCACAATAATGGTGTTGACATTCTGGATATCCATCCCTGTTTCGATGATGGTTGTGCAGATCAGCACATCGGTCATATTCTCCATGAAATTCTTCATGGCGTTTTCCAGTTCTCTTTCGTTCATCTGTCCATGAGCTACATCAAATATCACTTCCGGTACCAGCTTTGACAGATAGCTGTGTACTACGTGGATATCATCCACCCTGTTGTGCACAAAGTATACCTGTCCATTACGGGCTTTCTCTCTTAAGATCGCATCTCTTACCAGCTGTTCGTTGAACTCCACCACATAGGTCTGGATCGGATATCTTTCATCGGGCGGTGTCTCAATAAGCGAAATATCACGGATGCCGGATAAGGACATATGGAGTGTTCTTGGGATTGGTGTTGCCGATAATGTAAGTACATGCACATTCTTTTTTGCACTTTTCAGCTTCTCTTTATGGGAGACCCCGAATCTCTGCTCCTCATCCACGATAAGAAGTCCCAGGTCCTTGAATGTTACGCTTTTAGAGAGAATCTTGTGGGTTCCGATGAGAATATCCACATTCCCTTCTTTTAGCCTTTTTAAGGTCTCCTGCTGTTCCTTCGCATTTCTGAATCTTGAAATCATATCCACTTTCATGGGATAACCCTTGAATCTGTTTCTGAAGGAATGAAAATGCTGTTCTGCAAGGATTGTGGTTGGAACAAGTACAGCTACCTGCTTCGAATCCATTACAGCCTTGAAAGCCGCTCTCATAGCCACTTCCGTTTTGCCATATCCTACATCTCCGCACAGAAGCCGGTCCATGACCTTCGTCTTTTCCATATCCTTTTTGATTTCTTCAGCGGATTTCAGCTGATCTTCTGTTTCTTCATAGGCGAACTCGTCTTCAAACTGCTTCTGCCACTCGGTATCCTCGCTGAACTCATACCCCTTCACTTTTTCTCTTTCCGCATAGAGTTTAACGAGGTCTTCAGCTATTTCATCCACGGAGCGCTTGACTTTCGCCTTCGCATTACTCCACTCCTGACCACCAAGTTTATTGATCTTGGGGTCTTTTCCTTCTGTTCCGATATAGCGCTGAACCATATCCAGCTGCTCAACCGGAATGAAAAGTTTATCGTTTCTGTCATACTGGATTTCCAGATAGTCTCGAATAAGTCCCTGCGCTTCCAGCTGCTTGATGCCGAGGAAAACACCGATTCCGTGGTTCACATGAACTACGTAATCGCCTTTCTTCAGTTCTGTAAAGCTGCTGATTGTTGCAAGTCCTTTTCCTTTGTTGACCTTTTTCTTTTTCTTTCTTTTCGCCTCACCAAAGACTTCCTTGTCTGAAATGAGGGCAAGCTTAAGATCCGGAAATTCAAAACCTCTTAACTGATTCCCGAAGGTTATGACTACTTCAGCATAATCCAGTGCGCTTAAAGTATCCTTATAGACGGATTCAATACCCTTGTCTCTCAGGATATCTACAAGTCTTTCTCCTCTTGGGCGGGTTCCCGCAAGAATGATTACCCTGAAACCTCTTTTTTTTCGTTCCTTTATGTCATTGATCAGCATATCCAGCTGACCCTGATAGTTATAGATGGTCATCTGGTTAAAACTCACAAGCGCTCTAGGTGGCAGAAAACGCTCGGTTTTCTGAAACTGATTGAGCGTTATGACTTCTCCGTCTCTCAGTGTATCGATAAGAAAGTCCTTATCGATCATTATTTTCCCCTGGCTTGGCATGATTTCTCCACGTGCCAGAAAAGCCTCATAATCTTCTCTGAATTCAGTATATGTCGATTCCAGCTTGCCTAAGGAATTTGCAGTATCGTCAATGATGATTTTTCCATTTCCAATGAAATCAAAAAACGTTGAAGGTTTATCGAAAAAATAAGGAAGAAAAGCATCAATGCTGTCAAAAAACATCCCTTCTTTAAGATATTCAAGATTTGCCGCTGTATTACGTTTCAGTTTTTCCAGTGATTCCTTTTCATATCCTTTTCTTTTGACCTTGTCTCTGATGATGGAATCCAGCTCATTCTTCATCGTTTCCGCGCCTTTTTTCATCAGCTCTTTATCAAGAATGATTTCCTTGGCAGGAAAAATTTCAAAGGACTCCACCTGCTCGATGCTTCTCTGCGTCTCAGAATTGAATGTTCTAATTGAATCGATCTCGTCTCCGAAGAGTTCTATTCTGTATGGAAGCACCCCATCAGGAGGGAATACGTCAAGAATCCCTCCTCTTAAAGCGAATTCCCCTTTTCCTTCCACCAGTTCTGATCTCACATATCCTGAACTGGTGAGCTTTAAAGCCAGATCCTGAAGATTGATTTCCATCCCTTTGCTTATCGTAAAGAAGTATTCCTTGAAATAATGAAAAGGGGCATAAGTAGCTGCTAAAGCTTCAATGGTCGTCACGATGATTTTCTTCTTATCATTCATGAGCTCCTTCATGACCTTAAGTCTTTCCCACCTTAAATCTCCGGAAACAGCATCAATATTATAAAAAACCGCTTCCTTGGCTGGAAAGTAATAGACTTCACTTTCATAGAGAAGAAGATCCTCGTACAGATTTTTCGCATCCATATCTTTTGAGGCGAAAACAAATAGGCTATCCTTTTCTTTTCCAAAGAGTGCAGAAATGAGGAAAGCCTTCGCCGACTCCGAAACCCCGAATACACCTACGGGAAATTTCTTGTCCTTTATTCCATTACGAAGCTCTTTAAAGGTCTTATCATTATAGAGCTCCTGTCTTAATCCATCCAGTCTCACACTATTCACCTACTCCGCTAAAAATCCGTTGAATTCACTGCTGGCAGAGTCGATACCATTTTCTACAATGGCAATGACTGAATCCCGCGCTGCACAGATTGCCTGTGCCATCTTGTCTTTTTCATCTTCCTGAAATTTCCCGAGAACATGCTTCACCATGTCATGAGTTGGTGCACCTACGCCCACTTTGATCCTAGGGAAGTTCTCCGTTGCCAGATGCAGAATTGTGGACTTGATGCCGTTGTGTCCGCCAGCACTGCCTTTTTTTCGGATCCGAAGCTTACCCACTTCCAGACTCACATCGTCAAAGACCACCAGCACTTCTTCAGGCTGAAGCTTGTAGAAGTAGGCAGCTTCTCCGATGCTTTCACCGGATAAGTTCATGTACGTCTGCGGTTTCAAAAGGATCACTTTATGCTGTCCGATGTGTCCCTCAGCCACTTTTCCCTTGAATTTATTTCGATCAAATTGTATATTCATTTTTTTTGCAAGCTCATCCAGGACCATAAATCCTGCATTGTGTCTTGTCTTTTCATAATCTTTTCCCGGATTTCCGAGTCCTGCAATTAGGTACATGTTTCTCCTCCTGTGTGTAAGAATAGATCAGATCATGAGTCTCACTTCTGAATTTCTGTCTTTACAGTCTATTATACTATTTTTACGCACTTTTGTTGAGTGCAACTTCTTTCTTCTTTTTCAGCACCGGGTACTTGTGTCTGGTTTTTTAGAAATGAATTTCCAAAAGAAAATAAGGGACTATTTCAAGTCCCTTATGATCTGTTCCTATTTAATCCACTGTGGTTCCGTATAATGTGGCATCCACTTCGATGACTTCATCTACCCTCAGATACTTGATCTTCACCACATCACCCACTTTTCTGGTCTTGATGTAATCATCCAGTGTAGTATTTGTTTCTATGAAAACTCCGTCAATACTTAGGATGATGTCAGTAGGCCTTAACCCTGCACGATCCGCCGTTCCCTCTGGAGCGATTCTCTGTACATAGAAACCGGTGCCCACATCAGGAATATCCATGACCACATCACCGAAGATGCCTATAAACGGCATAAGTTCTTCTCCTGTATTGATGAAGGATCTGGTAATATTTCTGGCTTCGTTTGAAGTAATCGCTGCCCCTAGACCGCTTTTTAGTCCTTCTGTCAGTCTAAGGCTATTGATGCCCACAACTTCACCATCCATATTCACAAGAACACCACCATTATTGCCCATATTGAGTATCGCATCGGTTTCGATGGCAAAGACCTTCACTTCACGTTCATCATAAGTCGTGGTCTGAAATGCTTTGTTTACAGTAGAGATTACACCAAACGTTATTGTACCGCGGTCACTGTTCCCAAATGGATTGCCCATGGCAATAACATTCTGTGCTAATTTCACCGTACTTGAGTCAGAAAAATCAGGTGGTCTCAAATTGACATTCTCTACTCGGATCAGTGCTACACCGATTGTCGCATCACGTCCGATGACCTCCGCCTGATAGATTCTATCATTATCTCGATTTGTTCTTACAAAGACCTCTTTATCCTCATCGGAAACAGCACCGAAAGGGACCAGTATATATCCCTGAGTATTCATGACCACTCCTGTAAAAACAGCCTCGTAGGTATCTTCATAGAAGAATTGCGGATCATTTGTGACCCCTACAATAGATAACGAAAGATCATTATATATTTCTCTGATTTTTGTGCTGTCATGGAAGGAAGTTTCGAAATTGTCCAGGGACTTTTTGAGCACCTGAGCAAAATCACTGTTACCATCTATCACGAAAGAATCCTGATTAATTCTTCTTGCCACGAAAGTGGTAGTCAGGATAGAAATCAGGATGACCATGACAATGGTCGCAATAAACTGAAGTACCCCACCTCTGATTCGAGAACTCTGGTCCTGTTTGTATCTGATTTCTCCTGTTCTTACCTGTTCTTTTTGTGCATCCTGTTCTATTTGCTTTTCTTTTTTCTTGTTATTATTTTCTTCCATATTACACTCCTAGGTAATGCTCAAAGTGAAAGTAAACAAGACACCCTGATCTTTGTTTTCCACCCAAATATCCTCACCGAATTGTGTGATGATATTTCGAACAATCGGTAGCCCCAGACCTGTGGATACTTTATTTGTTCGTGATTTGTCCCCTTTGTAGAATCTGTCCCAGATATATTTGATCTCCTCTTCAGGCAGCGGTTCAGCATCATTATAGACACTGATATGCACTTTCTTACCCTTCGTCTTTGACTGGATTCGAATGTTCCCACTGTCTGGGCAGTGCTTGATGGAATTATCCACCAGATTCGTGATGACCTGAATAAGTCTGTCCCGGTCTCCTGCTACATAAAGATGGTCTCCCTCAAGGGTGACATTCACTTTAAGACCCTTGTCATCGATTTTCGTCTCGAATCTTCTGATACAGACCTTTATGATTTCATTGATATCAAGCTCCGTAAGTTTAAACGAAAACTTTCCAGCTTCCATGGCGGAAAGATCAAGAAGATCATTCACAAGCCTTGTCAATCTCTGAATTTCATCATATACGATCTTCAGATAATACTTCTCTTTGTCCATAGGAATGATTCCATCCAGTATTCCCGCAATGAACCCCCTCATAGATGTGATGGGAGATCTCAATTCATGAGAAATATTGGAAAGAAAATCACGTCTGTTCTTATCTGTCTGTTCCAAGGACTCAGCCATACTGTTAAAGGACTCTGAAAGCTGCCCGATTTCATCTGTAGATGTAACAAGGACTCTCTGAGTAACCTCTCCCTTTGAGATTTTTCTGGCTATGGTATTTAGTTCCACCAATGGCTTAAACAGCATTCTTTGCGCAATATAATAAATAGTCATTACAGAAAGAAGAACCGCCATGGCTGTAATGGTCCATATTCTGAAATAGATCTCATTGAGCGGTTCTCGTATCATTTCCAACGGAGTATAGACAACGATTGCTCCCTGATAACTCATGCCGGACTTTACAGGTTTAATGAATAATGACATCTCTTCTTTGGTTATGGGATTCACTTCCCCATTGATTTCAATGGAGTTGCCCTCTACCAGTCGATCTCTGTCAGGAAAGTTGAATCTCGTGAAAACAAGGCTGTCATAAGCCTCGTTAGTCACAAAGAAAATATATCCCGAGGCATCCACCAGGAGAATATCTCCCTTTTCAACACCTTTGATCAGAGATAGATTACGAAGCAGCTCCGTTTCATCAATTTCCTTGTTGAGATACAAAGGAATACTGGAGGAGGCAAGCGCTGTCGTCTCCTCCAGATCCACTCTATTTCTCTCAAGAAAATAGCCTTGGAACCACATGGAAAGAACAACAGCTATCAAAACATAACCAGTTGTAACCACAACTGCAAAAGTGGCTACCAGTTTTGTTACTAGAGAACTGTTTTTCATGGAATGTACACCCTCTTATTTAACCTCAAACTTGTATCCGACACCCCAGACAGTTTCAAGCTGCCAGTTCGGACCACCATGTAGTTTTTCTCTTAGTCTCTTGATATGAACGTCTACTGTTCTTGAGTCACCAGGATAATCATAACCCCACACTTCGCAGAGCAGCTGTTCTCTTGTGAAAACTCTGTTCTTGTTGGAAGCCAGGTGATAAAGAAGTTCGAACTCCTTAGGTGGCATCTTGACATCCTGTCCTTTGTAAACGACATTGTAGGA
>DATIRH010000427.1:0-3759 GCA_035469845.1 Proteiniclasticum sp.
CGAAGAAACAGTGGATTTTTTGACATTAGGACGCTCGACGGTGTTAAAGTCAAAAAGGGTAGCATTAGTTACAAATTTTTAAAGCTCATTGAGAGAAGAAAAACATTATTAATCGAGAGGAGGATGGCAGGATAGAGTATATGTAAGGCATTCCTCCACAACCCTAAAGGGGTAGTGGTTTCCTGCCAAGTATCTTATGAAAATGGAAGAGATTATTGCCCAAGGAATGCAGATGGAAGCTTCTGATATTCATTTTATACCAAAGGGGAAAACCGTGAAAATTCTAATGAGAAAGAGAGGGGAACTGGAATTCTACAGTGATTTGGATAGCTTTCATTATCAGAGTATTCTTCAGAAAGCAAAGGCGTTGGCTCAGATGAATATTTCTGAGAAGAGACTTCCCCAGGACGGTGTCCTGAAAATTGAGGGGTTGAGCATCAGGGTAAGTACGCTTCGATCCGTTCAAGGAGAATCACTAGTACTAAGGCTCTTTACACGGGAGCTGATTTCAATGGAAAAACTTGGACTGGATAATGAAACGATGCATTCCCTGTTAGAACGCGTAAGAAATAATATGGGGATTCATCTTATATCTGGAGAGACCGGGATGGTTAAAAGCACAACAATGTATGCGCTCATGATGAAGCTGAGGGATCTTAATCAGAAAATAATATCCATAGAAGATCCTGTAGAAAGAGAAGTAGAAGGAATTATTCAAAGCCAGATTAATGAAGCTTCGGGATTCGGTTATGAAAAAGCCATATTCGCAGCCCTAAGACAGGATCCTGATTATATATGTATTGGAGAAATACGTAATTCGGAAACGGCCAATGCTGTTATTCGCGCTGCCCTTACAGGGCACAAAGTCATATCAACGATTCATGCAAAGAAGTTTAACAGCGTACTTCAGCGTCTGACTGATTTCGGAATCAACAAAGAATATCTGGATATAACACTATCTGTTGTTATGAACCAGAAGTTACTACAGGTAGAAGGGGGGAAGAAGATTGATGCCACACTGGATTATGCGGAAGATTTCAGATAAGATTCATTCGATCATGCATCAGAACATGAAGTTCAAAAGCGAGAAGTTTTTCTATGAAAAAGGAAATTATCTTAGAAATGGAATCGCTTTGACAGAAGCACTTCTATTGACGGAGGATGATGTTGACAAAAGGCTCAGAGAAAATATTCTAAATGGAATGAGGTTATCAGAGGCGATGAGATCTCTGGAACTATTCAGTAATCGCGAAATCAGTCTGATTAAACTGGCGGAAGAAACAGGAGATCTTGCTGGGGCTTTTCAGTCTATTTATATTTCACTAAAGGAACAGAGAGAATTAAGTGGAAAGATCATGACAGTTCTGATCTATCCGATGGTTCTATTGGGAACTGCATACGTCTTTCTCATCTCTGCCATTTATTATATCGTCCCACCGTTATATGAAATGCTGAAAGAATTAGGTACTGAGAATGAATTTTTGAAATTCATCAGTTACATTCATTTGAACGTTCCAATCTCAGTGCTGCTGGTTCTTACAGCAGCTTTGATCCTCTTTCTGATTAAAACCAGCAAGAGCAAAGATAAAATTTTCAGGCTGGTATTAGGAACAAAAACAGCCCAGTACGAGGAAATGATTTTTATCGAGGAACTTACATTACTTTCCAAAGGAGGACTAGATCTCATTGAAATCTTTCAGATTCTAAGAGGTGAAGGCTATCCTTGTGAAAATCTGTTGTCCTCCATAGAAGATGGAGTAGGGCTTAAAGATGCCTTTCAGCAGGAAGGATATTCACCTGGACTTGTGAGCTATCTCACCATGGCTGAAGAGACTGGTAACTATACGGATGCTTTTCAGTCCTATGTCAATCTACAGAAAGTGTATTTCAAAGATTATCTGAAGAAGAAAACAGCACTGATAGAGCCTGCAGCAATAATCCTCATGGGTTTTCTAGTGTTTATGGTTGCTTATATCATCATGATCCCAATGCTTGATGCCTATGAGAACTTATAAAGGAACCCTACTGTTTGAAGCGATGATGGCTCTTTTTCTCATGGGTCTGCTTCTTGTCATGACCGCTGCAAATTCACCCAAGACCTTTCATGGAAGTCCAGAAGAATCGCCAGTGATTCTTCTGGGATTACTAAACGAAGAAATGAGAAGTGCTGCTGAAAAACTGAATTTCACTCAGTTAGAAGTGAACGAACAGACGCTGATCCATTCCGACCATAGATTGGTCGTAACAAAACGAACCTATATAGATGAACATGTGAGAATATTCTATGGCTCAACCTTCAATCCCAGGTTTATGGCAACTACGAGCTTTAAATTCGAAATCAATAGAAAAGCGGCTCAAAGTGGAAAAATCTATTTCTATAGAAATAATAAGGTGGAATCTGTTATTATGATCCACTTAGGAACGCTGACCATGGATGTCAGAAAACCATAGCTACTTGAAAAGGAAGTGGAACAGATTGATAAAAAAAAGAATAAGTAAGAAAAGAGGATTCATGAACATATTTTTTTTGGGTGCGGTTTTCATCGTTCTGCTTTCATTTCTGGTACTTACAAAAGAAGCATCAGATATGAGGTTCAGAAGAAGAGAGCTGGAGAATATGCTCAAATTCGATTATAAAGTTGAAACCTACTATTTACTCCTTGAAACAGGGCATCTATTCATGGAAAAAGAAAAAGAGTATGGAAGCTTTGACCAGCTTCAGATTGCTGATCATTTTGAGAAAGACCGATACATTGAGATCAGAAATATGGAAGATCGCATTGTGATTACCGGTTCTTTGTATGGAGTGGAAAGAGGCTATTATGAAATCAGGAAGTAGAAGTAGAAGTGGAAGATTCATGATAGAACTGATGATGTACATCGTGCTTTCGGTTTTCATGATGAGCGTATTCGCAAGACTGTACAGCAACATTATTATAGATTATAAGAAAAACATAACATTTCTGAAACATACTGATTACGCATATCATGCTTTTGAAGTTCTGAAAGTGGATTTTTATACGCACACAGAATCATTTGCACTAGTGGGAGATGTTCTGCATATCCGAAAAAATGATTATATAGTGGGAAAGGAAATCACTTTAAGACAAAGAGATCATCGACTTGTGTATCAGTTTGGCACTACAATTCAGGAGATTTGTCATGATCTGGTGGATGTCAGGATGAAACTGGTTGGTGATATTTTGCTGATTGAGCTGATATTTTCTGACGTTTCCTATGAAAGGGGTTTTGATACTGGAACGTAAAAAAGGGAGCATCCTCTATTCAATCATGGTACTTGTATTATGTAGTATGATTCTGATCAGTAATTACAGGTTGT
Organism: Proteiniclasticum sp.; assembly: GCA_035469845.1. Classification (GTDB taxonomy): domain Bacteria; phylum Bacillota; class Clostridia; order Clostridiales; family Clostridiaceae; genus Proteiniclasticum. The sequence continues at coordinate 3,341 of DATIRH010000427.1, forward strand.
TCAGAAGCCACATCTATATTGAGGAAGGAATCTATTCTATGGATGTCCGTGTAAACAATTTTCTTGTAGAACTTAGCGATATTGAAAGTTATCTCTCTTCTTCTTATGAATCAACAGATCTACTGATGCAGTTTCTTAAAACCGGCAGAAAGATAAATTATAAAGATTTCACCCTTTCATATGATTCAAGTTATAATAGAGAAGATGTGAATATGATTGCCATCTTGGACAGAAGAATCAGTTACTATCGGAAAGTGATTGCCCTGGATGGTGAAAGTGGTATCAAATTGATCAATAAAGGGGTTTAGAGATTGAAAAATATCTATTTGATAGGAATGCCAGGGAGCGGGAAAAGTACACTTGGAAGGGAAATTGCTGAAATACTTCAGGTAGAACACATAGATACCGATGAGATGCTC
>DATIRH010000428.1:0-4651 GCA_035469845.1 Proteiniclasticum sp.
TAAACTCTGATGTCCTTGACTCCACGCTGGCCAAGTTTGTTTGCCAGAGCATCCGCTGTGTTGGCTGTGTTGCCATACATCGTTCCGTAAAAAATGACGACGCCTTCTTTTTCTGGTTCGTATTTAGACCATTTATCATATAGATCTAGAATTAAACCTAAATCCGATCTGAAAATCGGTCCGTGCAATGAGCAGATCATGTTGATTTCAAATGAACTGATCTTTCTGAATACCGACTGTACCTGTGCACCGAATTTACCGACGATATTTGCGTAGTAACGTCTTGATTCATCAAGATACAGATTTTTATAATCCACTTCATCGTCAAAGAGATTTCCTGCCAGTGCTCCGAAAGTGCCAAAGGCATCAGCAGAGAACAGGATACCTTTTGTAGTTTCGTAATTCATCATGACTTCTGGCCAGTGTACCATCGGTGCTGTAATAAACTTCAGATTATGATTACCTAAATTGATTTCATCACCTTCACCCACAAGCATCTGATTGTCGGTAATATCCATATTATAAAACTGATCAAAAAGCTGGAAGGATTTCTTGTTTCCAACAACTTTTACCTTGGGATATTTTCTGACAATATTTTCAATGTTACCGCAATGATCTGGTTCCATGTGGTTGATAATCAGATAATCAAGTTCTCTACCTTTCATAAGGTGTTCAATGTTTTCCAGATATTGATCAGTTATTGCATCATCAACGGTGTCGATGATTGCGGTTTTCTCATCAAGAATCAACCAGGAATTATAAGAAACTCCATTGGTCAAAGGAAATAGGTTTTCAAAGTATTCCAGTCTTCTGTCATTTCCACCAATCCAATAAATCTGTGGTGATATTTCTCTTACATTATACAATTTATAAGCCTCCTAGATAACATTTACATTCTAAAATATAAATGATTTTACAACAATTATTTAATAATCTTCAGTAATATCATAACTCATTGTGACAGATATCTCAATAGTTTGAGAGAATTAATTGTGTGCAATTTAAACTGATTATTCGCATTTTAGTATGGTATCACTGTTAATTTGAAAGACTTGATACCTGAAATATAATAACATATCAAATGATTCTGGAAAGTAAAACCTGATTAAGATAAGCAAAAAAAATGGTGCCTCAGTATCTGCAGCACCATTTTAAGCAAGATCAGATCATCTTTTTAGCTTCATAGGATGTATGGAGAAGCTCGTGTGCTTTTTCTCCATAGGGTTCTCCTAGATATTCACGATAAAGTTTCATTACCATTTCATTTTCATGGGATTTTCTTTTCGGCTTACCTGCATCTTCACGATAAATCGCATCCTGTCTTTTCTGTATTATGCTGAAATCTCCATGATGATAGGGCTGACCACCTCCGCCAATGCATCCGCCTGGACAGGCCATTATTTCTATGGCGTGAAAATCGAGTTCGCCACTTCTGATTCCTTCCAGCATCTTTCTGGCATTTCCAAGTCCGTGTGCAATACCGATTTTAAGCTCGATACCCTTAATGGGGATAGTTGCTGAACGAATACCTTCTAAGCCTCTTAGTTGAGTGAAGTTGACATCCTTCAGTTCTTCATGGGTGATCCACTCGTATGCAGTTCGCACTGCAGCTTCGATAACACCACCTGTAGAACCGAAAATGACGGATGCTCCAGTACTTTCTCCAAGTATATTATCAAATTCGCCTTCAGGCAAAGTCTTGAAATCAATTCCAGCTTCTCTGAGCATGTAACCCAGCTCTCTTGTAGTGATGACCCAATCCACATCTTTGAGTTCTCCGATTCGAAGTTCCTCTCTCTGTACTTCTGCTTTCTTGGCGATACATGGCATGACTGAAACTACAAGTATATCTTCAGGAGCGATGCCCATTTTTTCAGCATAATAGGTTTTTATCATCGTTCCCATCATGATCTGAGGAGATTTACAGGTGGATGGAATGTCAAGCATATCAGGAAACTGATATTCGAAAAATCGAACCCAAGCCGGACAGCAGCTTGTAAGAATAGGGAGCTTGCCTCCATGTTCCAGCCTATGTATGAGTTCGGACGCTTCTTCAATGATGGTCAGATCTGCTGCCCAATCTGTATCAAATACACCATTGAACCCCATTCTCCTGAAAGCGGTGGCCAGCTGACCAGTTGAGATTGTACCCGGTTCCATATCAAACATTTCTCCGATAGCTACCCTAACAGCAGGTGCAACTTGAACGACCACATGTTTTTCGTGTTTCAGAAGAGCCGACCAGACTTTATGCATATTATTGATTTCCGATAGGGCTCCTGTAGGACAGACAGCAACACATTGACCGCAGAATGTACAAGCTGTTTCCGACATATCAAGATTAAAAGCTGGACCTACAAATGCATCAAACCCTCTGGAGATTGCTGATAGAATACCGCAGGTCTGAACCTCATTACACATGGTTTCACACCTTCTGCACATGATGCATTTATCAGGGTCTTTTACGAGTGCTGCAGAGCTTTTATCAATAGGTCTGCTCATTTTTTCGCCTGAGAACATGATATCGTAAATACCTAATTTTTTCGCAAGTGCCTGCAGATCGCACTGAAGGTTTTTCCTGCAGGTAAGGCATTCCATGGGGTGATTTGAAAGTAACAGCTCCAGATTAAGTCTACGAGCTGATACAGCTTTCAGTGAGTCGGTGATGATCTCCATTCCTTCTGTAACTAGTTCTGAACAAGAAGGTGACAGTGCCTGCCTTCCTACGACTTCAACCATACAGACGCGGCAGGATGCGGTTCTGTTGACCATGCCGAATCCTTCCAGGTTAAGATGGCACAAGGTTGGAATGTCTGCATTCACAAGTTTTGCCGCATCATGAATTGTCGTTCCCTTTGGAACAGTCAAATTTGTTCCATTGATTCGAATATTAACCATTTTAACTGTATTTTCCATATTCTTCACCTATGCCTTTTTAATCGCGTCGAATTTGCAAGCATCAAAACATGCACCACAGGAAATGCATAAATTCAAGTCGATAAAGTGAACCTGCTTCGGATGTCCTGAAATACAGCCCACGGGGCATACTCTTCTGCAGGCGGTACAACCAACACACTTTTCTGGAATTACGCTATATATGTATAGACCTTTGCAGACACCGGTTGGACATGTTTTTTCTTCCACGTGCATCCTATATTCTTCAGCAAAGTATTTCATTGTACTGAGGACGGGATTTGGAGCTGTCTGGCCTAACCCGCATAGTGCTGAATTCCGGATATTATTCCCAAGCATATCCAGCATTTCTAGAACATTAGTACCTGCTTTGCCTTTTGTAATGCTATCAAGAAGTTCATAAAGACGTTTTGTTCCAATGCGACAAGGAGTGCATTTTCCGCAGGATTCATCCATGGTGAACTGAAGATAAAATTTAGCGATATCAACCATACAGTTGTCCTCATCCATGACGATCATTCCACCGGAACCCATCATGGTGCCAAGTGAACGAAGTGATTCGTATTCGATTGGTGTATCCAGATATTCTGCAGAGATTACACCTCCGGAAGGTCCACCGGTCTGAACGGCTTTAAATGCCTTGTCATCGGTGATGCCTCCTCCGATTTCAAATATGATTTCTCGTAGCGTTGTTCCCATAGGCACTTCCACAAGTCCTACATTTTTAACTTTTCCAACCAACGCAAATACTTTTGTTCCTTTTGAATTTCCTGAACCGATACTGGAAAACCATTTGGAACCTCTATTGATGATTTCTGCTACATTGGCAAGGGTTTCCACATTATTTACTGTAGTAGGCTTTTTCAGGTAGCCTTCTTCAGATGGATAAGGAGGCTTCTTTGTCGGTTCGCCTCTTTTACCTTCTACGGAGTGTATGAGCGCGGTTTCCTCTCCGCAGACAAATGCCCCAGCACCTAATCTGATTTCTATATCGAAATCAAAACCACTGTTGAATATGTTTTTGCCGAGGAATCCATACTCTCTTGCCTGATCTATTGCTGTATTCAGACGCTCTATAGCTAGGGGGTATTCAGCCCTTATGTAGATGATGCCGTGATTTGCACCTGTAGCATAACCTCCAATGGCCATTCCTTCCAATACACTATGAGGATCGCCTTCAAGGACTGAACGGTCCATGTATGCGCCAGGATCACCTTCATCTGCATTGCAGATCATATATTTCTGATCGCCTTTCTGCTGATAAGTAGCCTGCCACTTCAAGCCTGTTGGGAAACCGCCTCCACCTCGTCCGCGAAGTCCGCTGTCCTTAAGAAGTTTAATCACTTCAACTGGCGTCATTTCAGTAAGGACTTTTGCTAAAGCTTCATAACCGTCGAATGCAATGTATTCTGTTATTTTTTCAGGGTCGATATTTCCACAGTTTTTAAGCGCGATGCGAAACTGTCTTTTTTTTGCGCCTACAGGGTCTGTATGATTAAATGTCATATGAACCACTTTGTCTTCTAGAATTTTTCCTTCGATGACATGTTCATTTATAATTCTTCTTGCAGCTTCCCGGTCAACATAACCGTAATAGACAGGAGCGTGACCAGGAACGTTGACCTGCACAGTGGGTTCACAGTAACAGGAACCAACACAACCGACTCTTACCAGATCTACATCCGCTAGATTCATTTCCTTCAGCATAGTATCCAGCTCATCGTAAGTATCTTTACCA
>DATIRH010000429.1:0-3724 GCA_035469845.1 Proteiniclasticum sp.
ACCCAATAAATTTACCTTATAAATTATAATGTATAATGTATAATTTATAATCTACTGTTAGTATACATCAATCTTTCAAATCCGCAAACCTTTTCAGTGAAATTTATCAATATTTTTTTATGTTATATTATTGAATTAAGAATTTCAATTATTATGATAAATATAAGCAACAAAAAATAGGATGTACAATGTACACCCTACTGTGTCCTTAACTAAGCTGTCAGTTTTCTTCACTTAATAATTCTCTCATGGATTCTATGTCTTTTATTACAATTCTGATTGCACTCTTTTCATCCTTACTTGCTATGGCTTCCACAATTTTTCTATGTTCGATTATTGATCTTTCCACTTTTTCATCTGTCCATTTGATGTTGTATCCTCTGGTGTATGCAAAAACATCCTGGATATCATTGATGTAAGATGTAAGTTTCTTGTTGTCCGCAACCTTTGCGATGTAGCGATGAATTTTGCTATCCCACTGGCTGGCTTGAATGAAATCTTTGTTTCTCAGCATTATTTCGAGATTCTTCATTATATCTCTTAGTTCTTCAATTTCCTCAGCATTTATTTTCTCACAGCAGAGTTTGATTGCTAAGCTTTCGAGAGCAATACGAACATCAAGCATCTTTGCAAGTTCGTTTTTGGATATTACCGCAGCAAAGATTCCTTTCCTTGGTCGATTCTCGATAAATCCTTCAGCTACGAGCTGATTGATCACTTCTCTTACGGGTGTTCTGCTGACCTCTAGCTCTTCTGCTATGGTCTCTTCGTAAATTCTTTCGCCTGGTTTGATTATATTACTTATAAGCTTATTCTTCAGCTCATGATAAACATAATCTTTCAATCCCGAAAACTTCATCTCAACCTCCCTGTCCATTTTATTTCTTTTATATTAATGTGTATCTACATATCCATACATGTTAATTCTTTCACTTCTTCCATTATAACTAAGGATTGAACGAATGATAAGTACATTGCATAAAATAAACTGTATGAAGTGTTGTGTAAATCATATCATAATTCGCCTTCATTGAATCAAGTCTCTTCTTAATTATAACTTTATGAGGTTTAAATATATAAATTAAAATATTAAGACTTATTTTATGATAGTTGAAATATGGATAATTTATTTGTAAGTTTCATAAATAGTTGATGAAATCTGACATGCGATATTCAGAATGTCCGAAAAGGACCTGTTTTTAAACAGGTCCTTTTCGGTGAAATATATAAGAGATCTCTATTCATCAAGTTTTTTCAAAGGTTTCGTCGCAGGTCCCTCTATGATTGACCCATCATGACGGAATCTTGATCCGTGGCAAGGGCAGTCATACGTATGCTCCGCATCGTTATACATCAACTCGCATCCCAGATGGGTGCATGTTGCGTCCACAAGAAACAGTTTTCCATTATTATCCTTAAATGCACCTGCTCTTTTGCCTCGGTGACGGATGATCCCACCTTCTTCCAGGTTGATATCGGTAAGTTCAGTTTTCTTTGAGGCTACTTTCCCTTTGATCATCTCTTTTGCTACATTAAGATTTTCTTTCATCGCTTTTCCGAGGCTTTCTCTTACTTCACCGCGGTTAGGCGCAAACAGATCCTGATATCTTGATTCCTTGCCCATGAGCGTATCTTTCAAAAGAATAGCGGCTGCAGTTCCATTGGTCATTCCCCATTTTCTAAACCCTGTTGCTACATAAATCCCATTTTCTTTAGACGAGATCTTTCCTATATACGGCACTTTATCTAGTGATTCATAGTCCTGTGCAGACCATCTATGGCTGGGATCACCAACATGGAAATACCTTTGGCCAAAGTCTATAAGTTCTCTATAAGAGTTTTCCGCTGATTCTTCCTGCCCTACTTTATGGCCACGTCCACCAATGAGCAAATGCTTTCTGCCTTCAGCTTCGGAAAATCGAATGGAATACTTCGGTTCTGTTGCCGTAATGAACATGCCTTCTTCTGCTTCTTCCACCGGGAAGGCAACAAGATAGGACCTGTAAGGCGCCAGCCTCATGAAGTACTTCCCAGATCCATCAAAGAAAGGAAACCCAGTAGAAACAACTACACGGTTTGCAGTGATTTCATTTCCGTTCTGAAGCTTTATCCTTTTCAAGCCGTCCTGTTCTTCAATGTCTTCTGCCCTTGAGTATTCAAACATCCTGATACCCATTTTTTCGAGCTCCGCAATCAGATGGGAAAGATACTTCACCGGATCAAACTCAAGCTGATTGTCCACTTTCAATCCGACTCTACCTGGGAGACCATAAGGTACATCTTCTACCATATTTCCTGTAATACCAATCTTTTCATAAGCTTCAAACTCTTTGCGAAGCTTCACTATACCTTCATCATCTGAAGCATATAACATGGAATAGGTTTTACGCATGTCGCACCTGATTTCATGATCTGCAACTAAGCTTTCGATCATCTCCATGGCTTCAGCCTGTGCCTGGTAGTATAGCTTGGCTGTCTCCACATCATATTTATCAAGAATGTGTCGATAGATCAGATCGTGCTGATAGGTTACCTTAGCTGTAGTGTTACCGGTGGAAAGTTTCATGAATTCAAAAGCATCAATGAGTATGACATCCACATTTTCTTTAGCCAGTAAATAAGCGGTAGTTATTCCTGCGATACCACCACCGACAACCAGAACATCACAATTCTCATTTTTTGCGATTTCAGGAAAGTGCTTCAGATTGGGATTATCCAGCCACAAAGATAGGGCTTTATTCTTTAATATCGATTCAGTCATATTCTCACCTCAAACATTCTATTTTCTTTCATCCTACCGGAATATCATTAACAGAGATTGAACTCTGGATGAATTATGAGAATGTTGATGTTTCTGCCTCTGAATCGATCATGGCAAACCCGTCATCAATGAATTCATTATAGAGAATAACTTGATTATTTTACTAGGTATCCACCATCAACGTGTATAATAGCCCCACTCATATAATCACTGGCAGGTGAGGCAAGAAAAATCGTGATTCCCTTCATGTCATTAGGTGTTCCCCACCTTCCAGCAGGGATTCTGGCTAAAATCTGTGCGCTTCTTTCAGGGTCGTCGATAAGTGCTGTATTCATTTCTGTATCCATGTATCCTGGTGCAACAGCATTCACATTGATCCCTCTGGCAAGCCAATCATTGGAAAGTTCCTTGGTAAGTTGCGTCACACCACCCTTTGCAGCTGCATATGCTGGTATTGTCTGACCACCAAACCAGGAAATCATAGAAGCGACATTTATGATTTTTCCATAACCCTTCTCAAGCATAATTCTGGCAGCTAGCTGACACTGAATGAACACTGCATGAAGATTGATGTTCAGAACTTCATCCCATTCTTCAATGGGGAAAACTTCAGCTGAATGTCTCCTTTGTATGCCCGCGGCTGTCACCAGAATATCCAGATCATTCTCTAACAGTTTCAAAGATTCATCAAAAGACGAATACACCTCATCTCTGATTCTCAAGTCTGTTTTTACAGCGTGACATTTATATCCTTTATTCTTAAACTCCTGCTCGGTTTTAAATATCGTATCGGAAGAACCAATCAAAACGACTTCACAGCCAGCTTCAAGTAATGCTTCAGCCATTCCCTTTCCTAATCCTCTGCTAGCTCCTGTTACAATAGCTTTCTTTCCTGATATATCAAATAAATTATGTATCATCCCATTCTCCTTTTCTATTTATTATGGTGCTTGAAAACTTGAC
>DATIRH010000430.1:0-11864 GCA_035469845.1 Proteiniclasticum sp.
GGATGGATATCGGGAAAATCAATGACAAATATTTCCTGAATGTGGCAAGCACTGGACTTCTCACAGATGTTTCTCAATTAACGCACAGCGAACTGAAAAATGCCATAGGAAAGCTGGCGTATTACATTAAAGGCTTCGAGCAGATCCCTACATTCAGAAGAATACCTGTCAAGATTACATCAGAGGACGGAAACTTTGAGGGAGATATGTATGCACTTCTTGTTTTCAACGGAAGAACTGCAGGAAATCTTGATTTTGCCTACAAGTCAAAAGGTGATGATGGCCTTCTTGATGTCATACTCATTAAAGCGAATCTGAAGGAAATTGTGCCCCTTCTCGGGAAGCTGTTAAGAGGGGATCATCTGGAAGATCCTGTGGGACTCCTTTATTTTCAGACAAAAGAAATCTATATTGAAACCAGTGATGAGCTTATCGTAAGTGACATCGATGGAGAAAGAGGACCTGATTTTCCACTTCATATCAAATGTATTCCGAAGGCGATACAGGTTCTAGGGGTGGATAAGAAGCACTTTTAAGATAGAAAGGCTTGCCTATGATTTGGCGAGCCTTTCTCTGATGTATCAGGTCGAGCACATCAGATTGTAAAAGGGTATGAAACATCAAGATTAAACATCAAAATTAAACATCAAAATTATAACCGGATATATTGACAAAAGATAGTGCTTGATGTAATATTTACACCAAGAATTCCTAGTAATTTGCTAGGAAATGAAAAGTGAGGTAAAATAAATGATTTATAATAATTCCATAGAGATGGTAGGAAATACACCTCTTTTAAAAGTAAACGGGTTTGATCCGGAGAACCGTGCGGAAGTATATATTAAACTTGAAAAAATGAATCCAGCAGGCAGCACGAAGGATCGTGCGGCTTTAGGCATGCTTGAAGATGCTGAAAGAGCAGGGCTTCTTAAAGAGAATTCTGTGATTATAGAACCAACAAGCGGAAATACAGGGATTGCTCTGGCCATGCTTGGAAAAGTCAAAGGGTATAGAGTAATTATCGTTATGCCTGAATCCATGAGTCAGGAAAGAAGAGCGCTGATTAAAGCTTACGGTGCGGAACTGGTACTTACAGATGCGACAACAGGAATGAAAGGAGCCATAGCAAAAGCAGAAGAAATCAGAAATGAAATCGGAGAGCTTGGCTTTGTTCCACAGCAGTTTGTGAATCCGGCCAATCCTTCAAAGCATTATCAAACCACAGCAAAAGAGATCTTTAAAGATCTTCCTGATCTGGATGCCTTCGTGGTTGGCGTCGGTACCGGCGGAACCATCACAGGCTTCGGCAATTATGCGAAGGATAACGGAAAAAATGTAAAGATAGTGGCTGTAGAACCAACCACGTCTGCTGTACTGTCTGGTGAAAAGCCTGGACCACACAAGATTCAGGGAATCGGTGCCGGCTTCGTTCCAGAGAACTATTCAGGAGAACATGTTGATGAAATCGTGAAGATTTCTACGGATGATGCATTTGCGACATCCAAGGCATTTGCACAATCTGAGGGTATTCTGATCGGAATTTCAGCAGGAGCCAATCTTTGCGGTGCACTTCAGGTAGCAAGGATCCTCGGTAAAGGAAAGAAAGTTGTAACAGTAGCACCAGATGGTGGAGAAAAATATATCTCCATGGGATTATTTGATTAAATTTTGAGGTGAATTATGTTTAGAGGGCTTCATGAAGATGTTAAAAATGTACTAAAAAGCGATAAGGCAGCGAAATCCTATCTGGAAGTTCTGCTACTTTATCCTACAATCCACGCCCTCATTGCATACCGGATCAGTCATTTCTTCTTTAAGAAAAAGCTGTTCTTTCTGGCAAGACTCATCAGTCAGATTTCCAGATGGACCACAGGGATAGAAATTCATCCAGGAGCAAAAATCGGGAAAAGACTTTTCATAGATCATGGTATGGGTGTCGTGATTGGCGAAACTTCAACCATAGGTGATGACTGCACCATATATCACGGGGTCACATTAGGTGCTACAGACTGTGGTGCACCTAAAAGGCATCCAGATCTCGGCAACCGCGTAATGGTCGGAGCAGGGGCAAAAATTCTGGGACCAATCCAGATCGGCGATGATGCCAAAATCGGTGCGAATTCGGTCGTGCTCAAGAATGTACCACAAGGAGCAACCGCTGTGGGAACACCTGCACGCATACTTGTTAAGATAGAATCCTCAGACGTCAAAATCCGCTACTATGATTATATTTAAATCAAATGAACTACAAAATGCCTTGGGATATTCCCAAGGTATTTTTTAATTGTTTCGTAAAATGGCCAATTTGTCTTATAATGAATATAAGTGGGAAATAGCAGGAACGTCTGAGGGAGAGTGAAACAAAAATGGAGAACCGCCTGAAAGAGAAGATAGTTAAAAAATTGCAGGACATGGGACTTCATGCCCATGGATTCATGAAAGTCAGAACACTTACTGAATCCCTTGATTATTTCGAGAAGAGACAGAAACTGGAACTGACCACTTCCTTTGAAGAAAATGAACTGATCAAGAAAATAGATCTGTCTTATGAAATGAAAAACGCAAAAACAATCATCAGCATCGCTTTTCCCTATTACTATGATGCCTATATTCATAAAGAAGGATATTTTTCGCTGTATACCCTAGGGAAAGACTACCATATCGTGGTGAAGGATCATCTGGAAAAGATAGCGGATCTTCTTCGTGAAAAAGGATATGAGGCGAAGGTTTTTGCGGACAATAACTCCCTTCCGGAAAGATATATTGCCCATGTTGCGGGAACAGGAGAAATTGGGAAGAATCATATGGTGATCACAAAAGACTACGGAAGCTATGTTTTTCTAGGCGAAATCATGACTGACTGTGAAATGGAAACCAGTGAAAGAGACTGGAAGGAAATACCGGAGCATGAAATCTGCGGTGAATGCGTCAGATGCATCAAAGCTTGTCCAACGAAGATTTTAGGCAAGGAGCTATACAACACCAGAAGATGTATGTCCTATATCACTCAGAATAAAGCGATCACGGATGAGGAAATCCTGCTATTCAAGGGAAGGTTATTCGGTTGCGATACATGCCAGAGGGTGTGTCCTTTCAATCAGGACATCAGCATCAGTCCTTTTGAAGAGTTCAGGCCTCGAGAATATATGAAATACCCCAATCTGGAAGAGCTTCTTGCACTTACGAATCAGGAATTCGTTCGGTACAAAGAAACCAGTTCAGGCTGGAGGGGGAAGAAACTTCTGCAGAGAAACGCCATGATTGAACTCATGAGAAGAGGGAAAAAACCAGAAGAAAAGCATATAAATACAGATTACCTGAAGGAGTATTATCATAGACTTCAAACACTTTTCAACTTATAATTAAAAATATGATGAAAAAGGGGTTATTTATTTTGAGGAAATTTTTATTGAAGGCATTAGCAAAAGCACCAAATGGGGTACAGAAATTTGTTGCACATAGAGGACTGGATTATATATTCACAAAACTTGTTCGGGTGGAGTTCGAGGGGAAAGAGAATCTTCCTGACAAAGACGAGGCAGTCCTTTTTATATGCAATCATTTAAGTAATATTGACGGACCGGCACTGAATCGAGTGCTCGGTGATTATAAACCGACTTTTGTCGCGGGACAGAAACTTACTGACGATCCGTTTACAGGATTGTTCAAGAAAGTATTCAGAAGTATCAATATCAAACCGAATTCACCGGATAAAGCCGCGATGAAGGAAATCATCAATCTTCTGAAATCCGGACAGAATGTAGTGATTTTCCCTGAAGGAACACGTTCCAGGGTAGGGTCCATGATTGAAGGAAAAAGAGGGATTCTTCTTATTGCAAGACTCGCCAAGGTCAGAATCGTTCCACTAGCCATGACAGGGTCCGAGAAAATACTGCCCATAGCCAAAGACGGAAACATGACAGGTGAAAAGATACATAAGGGCACAATTAAGATAAAGGCAGGAAAACCTTTCAGTATTCCTGTGAAGGCAGAAGAACAGACGAAAGAAGAATATGACCAGAGATCCATGGAATTCATCATGAGACAGATTTCCGTGATGCTTCCGGACGAATACAAGGGGTTCTATAAATAGACTTCTTTCAGCACTTGGAGGAATAAATGAATAAAAAGAACAAAGAAGTCATCGAGATACTTCATGAACTGTATCCTGAGGCCAAATGCGAGCTGAATCATGATAATCCGGTACAGCTCCTGGTGGCAACCATTTTATCTGCGCAGGCTACAGACAAGAAAGTGAACGAAGTGACAGAAATGCTGTTTCAGAAATATAAAGATCTGGATGATTTTTTAACCATCACGCCAGAAGAACTTGAAAGTTATATTAAAGTCATCGGACTATATAAATCAAAAGGAAAAAATCTCATCAATTTATTTCCCATCCTAAAGGAAAAGCATAACGGTAAAGTACCGCAGACCATGGAAGAACTGGTGGAGCTTCCAGGAGTTGGAAGAAAGACTGCAAATGTTGTCTTGTCCACTATTTTCAGAGTACCGGCCATTGCAGTGGATACCCATGTCTTCAGAGTCAGCAATCGAATCGGTATTGTAAATGAGACCACAGTGGAAAAGACGGAGCAGGCACTCATGAAAAAGATCGACAAGGATCTGTGGATCGATACACATCATCTTCTGATATTCCATGGCAGAAGACTATGTTATGCAAGGGCACCGCAATGTGGAGTCTGTCCGTTGAATCATTTATGTACATATTACAAAAAGAATAAAAAATCACTGGCAGTTAAAGAAGAAAGCGGATAATTAGTTGAGATGAAAGGGCGTGCGTAGTTTGAATTCAAGAAAAACCATAAGTACCTTGATCAGAACGAATATCATTGCGCTTTCAATTCTTTTTGCCATTGGACTTACGCTGTTTCTATCAGCTCACTTTCTCACAAGCGGCGGTGAGGTCCTATTTGATCTGAAACTTGATGCTGCAAATATAGCCATCGCATTTTTGTCTTCCACATTGATACTTCTATATGGCTATTACACAAAGAAGAAGTATCTTTATATTTTTGCCCTGGGACTGTTTTTCGGATCGGTGGTTGAATACCAGAATAATCTGTTCAATATTGATGGACAGATCGATGCGACTTTTCTTGGGTTTTATTTTCTGGTTCTGATTCTGGTGGTGTTTATTCTGATAGCAAAATTGACGTACCGGATCATTCGAATCAATGTGGATCTTCTGGTGCTTCTTACAGTCCTGATTCTGCTTGTATATTTGTATCTGAAAACCTATGTTCTGGAAGAATCCATTGTCATTGAAAATGGAATGACCTATATTCTTGAACTTGTGATGTTATCTGCGATACCGTTTTTTTTCGGATGGTATTATAATACATTTTCAACACGTAAAAACACCATGAATTTCTCGATTTATCTTGGGAGCTTCACCTATTTCACATCCATGATCTGCTACAGTCTTTTTTTAGCGGGGAATGACCACAGATTCCTTTTTACAGCTGTTCTTATGGAAACAGTGACTTTTGGGTTGTATCTCATTTTTGTTCCCATTGCATTTTATGAAATCATAAGAGAAAAAGATGAATCCATAAAAAAGTCGGAAGTGCTGAAAAAAAATCTGTTCATGTTTTTCAAGTCTGCTGAATACAATGAAAACATCACTGTATTTGTCAATTCAAAACATAGAATTCTTTATTCGAACTCCAAATATAAGATTTTCTTCAATCACTACGGGGAGTTCCTTGATGATGAGATGTCCAGTTATCTGACAGAAAAATATGAAGTCATCAAATACAACATGAATTATTCTTCTTCCATGAAGTTCAAATTGGGAGATAACACCTATATTATTGATGTGGATGTTGTTTATATCGAGCAGGATGATGAAGAGATTTTTTGTATCACAGCGAAGGACATCACTGTAATAAGAGCCATGCAGGAGTCTCTTGAAAGATCCGAGTACAAATACAGAAGCTTTTTCAATCTGATTCCGGATTTTATATTTCTTTATGATCTGGTTCGAAAACGTGTGGTGGAAGCCAATGATATAGTGTACAACGATTTTAGAAACCTGCCCAATGTGAAGCCGGTTAATATGCCTGTCGATGAACGTTTCATGGGGATGAGCTTTAAGGAGCTGGATGAAATAGGAGAAAGAATCTCCTCAAGTGAAATCCTGAAGCTTGAAACCAGAAAGATCAAAGATCACAAAGGACAGGATATCTATGTGGAACCCAATGTAAGACTGATCGGGGTGGAAGGTAATAAAAAGCAGATGCTGGTCTTTCTCAGAAATGTGACGAATACCATCAAGCTGCATGAATTGAGAATTGAGAATGAGGCAAATATCAGAAAGCTTTATATTGCTGAAGAAAACGAGAAAATGTTCAATGAGTTCTTTGCAAATATGTCCCACGAGCTACGAACGCCGATCAATATTATTTTATCAGCGCTGGATATGATGGATATTTCAGAGTATGAAAAAGAGAAATCTGAGAAGTATGCAGGCCTTATTCGGCTGAACTCCTATCGTCTCATGCGTATTGTTTCAAATATTCTTGATATCACGAAGGTGGACTCCGGGTTCTACACACTGCATATGATCAATCAGGATATTGTAAGTTTCACAGAAGACACAGTAATGTCGGTACTTCATTATGCAGAAGGAAAAGGGCTGAAGATCATATTTGATACAGAGGTGGAAGAGCATCTGGTGGCCTTCGATTTGCAGTCCCTTGAGAGAGTCCTTCTGAACCTCTTGAGTAATGCAATCAAGTTCACCAAAAAAGGTGGAAGTATTTTAGTGAACTTGTCCTTAGATGAGAAGAACAATAAAGTGTACATAGACGTAGAGGATACGGGGATCGGGATTTCAAAGGAAAATGTAGATCATATTTTCGACCGCTTTATCCAAGTGAACAAATCCATGACTAGAGACACTGAAGGAACGGGCATCGGACTTTCCATAGTGAAAAAGCTGATGAATCTCATGGAAGGTGATTGTATTGTATCCAGTGAACTGAATGAGGGGACTATTTTCAGACTCATTCTGAAAGATGAGCTGACCAACGATGCAGACGAGGTAGCCCTGGAGAAAGACTTCTACGAGAAAACTTCAAATCGTGTGGACATCGAGTTTTCCGATATTCCGAATGCAGAAAGATAGGGAAAGAAGAGATCAGCCCTGTCTTTTTACTTTTACAGTATGAAGACGGATTGATTAATTCTCCTTGTCAGAATGTGTTTTTGGTGCAATAATGAATTTTAGAATTTCAGTTAATGCGTATAGAAAACAGGAGTGAATTAAATTGAAAATTGGTGTAATCATGGGTGGTATTTCCAGTGAGAGAGAAGTTTCTTTATCTTCTGGCAGAGAAATCCTCAAAAATATAAATTTTGGCGACTACGAAGGTGTAGAAATCGTCTTGGACAATAAAAAAGACATTTTCGAAAAAGTGAAAGGAATTGATTTTGCGCTCCTTGCTCTTCACGGGAAATACGGTGAAGATGGAACAGTTCAAAGCATTCTGGATAGTCTCGATGTTCCATATTCAGGTTGTGGTATGGCTTCCAGCGCTGTGTGTATGGATAAGGACCTCACTAAATGCGTATTAAAGAGCAAGGGTATCCGAACTGGGGACTGGTTTATAGTAAGAAGCCTTGAAGATGTATCAGAGGAAGAGGTGAAAAGGCTGGGATACCCTGTAGTGGTCAAGCCCAATTGTGGAGGCTCTTCCGTTGCAACCTTCATCTGTCAATCATTTGAAGAAGTCCTCCATGGGGTCAGCGAAGGTCTCCTTGAGGATACTGAAGTCATGATTGAAGAGTTCATCAAAGGGGATGAAATCACCGTACCGATCTTAGACGGAAAAGTATTGCCGACTCTCCTCATAAAACCCGTTAAAGGGGGATTCTTTGATTACTCATCGAAATATGAGACTGGTGGAGCAGAAGAAGTAATCATTCAGTATGAAGATGCTCTTCAGAAAGAAATAGATGATATGGCCATCGAGACGTTCAAGGTCCTGAAATGCGATGTCTATGCGAGAGTTGATTTTATTATAAGAAAAGGCATTCCCTATATTCTTGAAATCAATACATTGCCAGGCATGACGAGCACCTCTTTGTTTCCAAAGAGTGCCGAGGGGATCGGTCTTGATTATAAGGGTCTTCTGGATGCAATCATCAAATCGTCCTTAAAACTGAGAAGTCAGAAGTAAAAGAAAAGAAGTAGTCTCTATCCATTTTTGGAAAGTGACTACTTCTTTTTCATGTTCAGATTATTTATTTTTTCGCATAACTCACAATGAGATCATAGGTAGCCTTCATAGATTCCATATGGGTTCTTTCATATCCATGAGAAGCGAAGACGCCAGGTCCAATGAGAGCAGCTCTGATGTCGTATCCTGCTCCAAGTGCTGCAGAGGCATCAGATCCATAAAAAGGATAGATATCTGTTGCGTAAGGTATGTTCTCAGCTTCACAGAGTTCTTCTAGAGTGGTTCTCAGATCAAAATCGTATGGTCCTGAACTATCTTTCGCGCAGATATTCACTTTGAATTCGGAGCTGTTCTGATCATTTCCAGGAGCACCCATATCCACTGCTATAAATTCCGTGAGATTTTCGGGTAAGGCAGCTTTCGCGCCATGCCCAACTTCTTCGTAGTTTGAGATGAAGAAGTGCAAAGTTTTATTCAGGGGTTCTTCCTTTAATGTTTTCATGGCTTCGAGGAGGATGGACACACTTGCTTTATCATCCAGATATCTGGACTTGATAAAGCCGTTTTCGAGAATTCTCAGTTTGGGTTCGATGAAGATGAAATCACCCACATTAATACCCAGTGCGCTTACATCGTCCGTTCCAGTGACTTTTTCGTCAATAATCACTTCCATGGTCTGCTGTTTTCTCTCCAGTGACCGTGCTTCCCCTCCATCAATATGAACGGAAGGTTTGATTGTCTGTACGGTTCCACTTATGAGCTTTCCTGCTGATGTTCTGATCCAGCAGTTCTCTGATTCAAGAGTATTATACATATATCCGCCGAGCAGTGTGAATTCGAGACTGCCCTTACTTTTAATGCATTTGACCATAGCACCTAAAGTATCCACGTGAGCGGAGAAGAGTCTTCCTTCTTCACTTTTGCCCTTTAGCGTTGCTAGAATTGCACCTTTGACTGTTTCCTTATAAGCAATTCCTGAATCATCCAGTTCTTTTCTGATATAGTCCATAACTTCCCTGTGATATCCTGTCGGGCTGTTGATTTCGATCAGGCTAGTGAGTGTTTTACTGATATTCTGTTCAAATGACATGAAATCCCTCCTCTGTAGTATATTTTCATAGTATCTTAAAATTGAAAATCTGTATAGAATAGCTGCAATATTCTTTGAAAGAAGTGAATATACCTGATTCGCATAATCATCGATGTGGAAATCAAATTGTTAACTTTGTTTTTCTCGATGTACTTGTTAAGAATTATCAAGTATGATGTAAAGAATAATGATTATTAATTGCGTTTCATGCGAAATCGAAAAATAATAACCTGAATTTTGTAACAGTTTTGTGAGGTTTTACAATATATCTCATGTTATAATGTGTATGTTAAATTGGACAGAAAAAAATCGCAATAGATATGGGAGGGTAGGGTAATTTATTTACCGGAAAATATGAAGAGAAAATCAATAATGGCAATAATTCTATTAATCGCTTTATCCGGTGCAGGTGCAGTCACCTACAGAGGATACGCTGTCGAGAAAGAGAAACAGATGGCTGAGACCATTGTATCTGAAGCAATAGCGCAAGCTGAATTAATACAGAATGAACAAGACCAGATAATAATAGATTCATGGAGTGATAAGGTATATCCAGGCGTCAGTGTCATGGGTACTGACTTATCAGGAAAGACAAGGGAAGAGGCAAAGAATATTCTGGATACAGAAGTTTCAAGTAAACTTAAAGAATATACACTAAGTGTAAGTGCAAAGGATCAGACATTTCCGCTGACACTTGCAGAACTTGAAATCGTAGTGGACTCAGATACGCTGGCTGATGAAGCTGTGAAGCTGGGGAAAGATTTATCGAATGAAGAGAAACTTTCTAGAATCTATAGTCCTCAGGACGAGGAACTTAGTCTATCTTTCGGGCATAACGATGAGAAGATTGCTGAATTTATCAAGAAAGTGACCGATGCAGTAAATCAGAAAGCGAAGAATGCGACGATTACAAGAAGTGGTGGCAGTTTCACAATCGGAAAACATGCTGAAGGTCGTGTAGTGGATGAAGAAAAACTCATGAAGGATCTACAGGATGCGATAAATGAGTTGAATCCGGACGTGGTTATTGAGGCAGATATTGTGGTATCTCAGCCTGAAATAACGACAGAGGCATTAGCAAATATAGACAGTCAGCTGTCAGTATATACAACCAACTATTCTTCTTCAGCAGCAGGAAGAAAATACAATGTAGGATTTGCGGCATCTAAAATCAATGGTGCTGTAATCATGCCAGGTGAAACATTCAGCTACAATGAAGAAGTGGGTCCTGTTACAGCGGCAGCTGGATTCCAGAACGCCGGTGTCTATATAGGCAACAAAGTGGAAGAAGGTATTGGAGGAGGACTTTGTCAGGTATCAAGTACACTCTACCAGGCAGCCCTTCACAGCAATCTTGAGATCGAGCAGAGAAGGAACCACTCCATGGCGGTATCCTATTTGAAACCTGGAATGGATGCTGTGGTTTATGGTCCATATCTGGATCTTAAATTTACTAACACCTATGCAAATCCGATTTATATTTCAGCTTATGGTGACAACAGCAATCTGACAATCGCTGTTTATGGACATAAAGCTGATATGGGCGGATATTCCTATAAGATTTTCAGCGAAACGACTTCTGTCATTCAGCCGAAGACCATAGAAAAAGAAGATCCTACCAAGTATGTTGGAGAGACAGAAATTGAATTCAAACCTGTAACAGGGTATACATCCAAAACCTACAAGCAGACCATCAAGGATGGTAAGGTTGTGAAAACTGAAGTGATCTCACAGGATACTTACAAGAAGGTGGATCAGGTCATTCTTGTTGGAACAAAGCCAAAGCCAGCACCAACACCGGCACCAGCACCAACTCCGGCACCAGCACCTAAGCCAACACCTAAACCAGATCCAACACCAGTAACGCCACCAGCACCAGTTGACCCTGTTGATCCTGTCGAAACTCCATAATCATAAGTTTGATGATGTAGTTTCTACTATATAATCTAAAATGGATTCACCTACGGTGAGTCCATTTTTTTAAAATTAAACAATATATGCGTAAATTCATACTTTTATTGGGATATATGATAAAATAATGCTAGATAAAAACTGATTTAATAGCAAAATGGATCAAGCGGAGCATAAGGAGCGGTTTGAAAATGGAATATGTAAAAAGAATTGAAGAAAATATCGAGAAAGTGATCATAGGAAAAAACAGCGTAGTGAAAAATATTCTGAAAGGAATTCTAGCAGGAGGGCATGTCCTCATTGAAGATATTCCTGGAATCGGAAAAACTACTCTGGTTAAAGCACTTGCGAAGAGCCTCAACCTGTCCTATTCAAGAATTCAGTTCACACCGGATCTACTCCCGTCAGATATCTTAGGCGTTTCCATATACAATCAGCGTGACATGAGTTTTGAATTCAGAAAAGGGCCAATCTTTGCCAATATTGTTCTGGCGGATGAAATCAACAGAACTTCACCGAAAACACAAGCGGCTCTTCTTGAAGTCATGGAAGAATATCAGGTTTCCGAAGGTACTAAGAGCTATAAGCTGGAAAAGCCTTTTTTTGTCATGGCAACACAGAACCCGATCGAATATGAGGGAACCTTTAATCTTCCT
>DATIRH010000431.1:0-2306 GCA_035469845.1 Proteiniclasticum sp.
CGTCCCAGGATATTTCAGAGAAGACCCTGGACCGTAAAACATTGTGGGAAAGAAAGCTTCTGGATCTCAGCCTACGGAACAATCTTCTCAATTATATTCCTGGAAGAAAAGGTGTTGCACTTCTTGTGAAAGATCACCGCGCTCTGGAAGACATCATCTATGAAGGAAAGGAGTTTCAGCTTCTTCCCAAAGTGTCCGATCATGAAAACAGAGAAGGGGAAGGCTTAACGAGAGCTTCCGACTATTTCACGGCGTACGGAGAGCTTCTGGAGGGAGAATTCCAGCAGAGAAAGATCCGTACTCTTTTGGATGAGGAGAATCTTGAAAAGAAGCTCACAAAAATCTATAGAGATGCCCGAATTCATCTGGAGGAGTCCGGAGCAAACAGTCTGTTTCTCACACTGGGTGTTCTGAAGTGGTATGAAAACAACCGGTCGACGAAAGAAAGATTTGCTCCGCTACTTCTGATTCCTGTGGAAATGAAGAAAAAGGTCGGTAAAAATGCCTATACCATTTCTGGAAGAGAGGAAGATACTTTAGTCAACATCACGCTCCTTGAAAAACTGAAGCAGGATTTTGGTCTGGAAATACGTGGCCTGGAGGATCTGCCCCTGGATGAAAATGGAGTGGATGTCATGAAGGTCATGAGCATCATGCGAAATGCGGTGCTTAGCCAGAAAAGATGGGATGTACTTGATGAAGTGCACCTGGGCCTCTTTTCATTTTCCAAATTCATCATGTGGAACGATATCAGAAACCATGGTGAGGAATTAAGAAGAAACAAAGTCATCGAATCCCTTATGGATGGAAAGCTTTCTTTCGATGCGGAAAAGATTCTGAAAGATCAGATCATGCTGGATGAAGTGATTTCACCGGAAGAGATTCTGCTTCCTGTGAGCACAGACGCAAGTCAGCTCCAGGCGGTGAATGCAGCGGTGAAAGGAAAATCCTTTGTCCTTCACGGACCACCTGGTACCGGTAAATCCCAGACCATCACAACCATCATCGCCAATGCACTCTATCAGGGCAAAAGAGTCCTGTTCGTTGCGGAGAAAATGGCGGCACTTTCCGTTGTGCAGCGAAGACTGGAAGGACTGGGACTTGGGCATTTCTCTCTGGAAGTGCATTCCAATAAAAGCAAAAAGACCCATATCCTGAAAAAACTTGAAGAAACAACCAAAATGGTTTCAACAGGAGAAGTCAATTTCAAAGAGGAAGCCCATAAACTGAAGCAGCTGAGAACTGCGCTTAACGAAGTCGTCCATGCTTTGTATAAACCTTATGGGTTTGGCATGAATGCCTATGAGCTCATGGGAAAACTTGAATATCTTGACTCCGCACCGGAAATAGAAGGTCTCACGATCTCTTATAGCGGCCTTGATAAAACGCAGCTGGAAGAACTGTTCCTGGTTGGACGAGAGCTCACCTCCCTGACGAAGGAAGTGGGTGAATATGCTGATGCACCGCTGAAAGGCATTTGCATCAGAGAATATTCCTTTGACCTGAAGAGTCAGGTGGAAGATGGCATCATCGAATTACGAAGCAAGGCAGAAACCTTGGGCAGTGTTACAGATCTACTTACAAAGGAGCTGTCACTGAAGGAAATCAGCGATAGAGGAAAGCTTACAGCGCTATATGAACTTCTCAAGAAACTTGGCCATAGCCGCATTTCGAAGGAACTGCTATTTCATGAAGAGGGCTATCGGCTGGAGAAACTGAAGAACGCAGCTCATCTTTCAGAAAGAAAAGAGCTGCTGGAAGAGACCCTTCTTAAGGACTATGAACCCAGTCTTTTCCTCTTGAACGAAAAAGAGTTAAGAGATACCTTGCTTCAGGCGGAAGAAAAATTCATCCTTTTCCGAGGCATGACGAAAAAGAAAGTGACGAGAGTCCTTTCTGCCCAAAGAAGAGGTAAGGACGTCTCAGAAGAAGAAGCACTGAATCTTCTCAATCAGATGGAAGAGAAAAAGAAGCTGGAAGCAGAGATTGAAAAGAGCCTTACAGAATTTTTCGACCTGAAAAATGAGATCAGAAGCAGCATGGAGAAAAAATCATCATTGATCATCAGAGACGCCGTGGAAGAACTTGAAAGCTTCCAGAAGCTCTTCAGTGTTTTTGATGCCGAAAACAGGAAGCAGGCTCCAGCTGCTTTTCATGACATCAACAAGGAGACTGTAGAGAAGTTCACAGGAAGCTTTGAAGCTTTCGATGCTGACTTTGCGAAACTGAGCGAAAATCTGGACCTTAAGGTAGACACCCTTCCTGGACTTGAAGGGAACTGGGCTTACCGCTTCCTCGACAGACTT
>DATIRH010000432.1:0-1979 GCA_035469845.1 Proteiniclasticum sp.
ACCTTACCTAAAGAAAAGGTGATGAGCAATGTTCTGAAAGAAAGAGACAGTGTTCTTCTCACCCTGAGAACACCAAAAACAGACGAACTCTATGATGCCCTCGTATTTGAAGAAAACACAAAACTGATCCAGAAATTACGAGATCAAGGATTCATCCTATCTGTTGATACATTAAAAAGAGGTCTGTTCATGACCGTCTTCAATATGGCCATCGGAAACAGAATCGGATTTAATCTGGAAGAACTCACGATGAATGAAAACCAGAAAGACCCTGGAAGCTTTCTTCTGGAAGTGAAAAGAGAACATCTGAGTGAAGTTCTATCATTGGGACGCCATCTTCTCATGAAGGCCATCGGTTCCACCCATGAGAAAGAATCCATAAAAATGGGCAATGAGGAAATTTCAATGAAAACACTTCTCCAGGAACATAAGGCTCCACTATCCGGCATTTTCAATGAATTCACCATGGAAGGGACCACATTGAAAACGCAATACAGCAGCAAAGAAAGCTCGACCTATCCTCATTATGTAGAACATCCGAAGGTGCTGATTCCTGTATTTTTCGGTACCAACTGCGAGCTGGACGTTGAATCTTCTTTTAAAGAAGCAGGAGCGGAAACAACCACTTTTGTTTTCAGAAACGGTGAAAAGGAAATTCAGTCCTCACTGGAAGAATTCAGAAAGCTCATTGGCGAAACCCATATCCTGATGCTATCCGGTGGTTTCAGTGCAGCGGACGAACCGGAAGGCTCCGGTAAATATATTGCGAATATCCTTCGTAATCCAATGATCAGAGATGCCGTCCATGATCTCATCGAGAATCGAAGCGGCCTTGTTCTTGGGATCTGCAACGGCTTCCAGGGACTCGTGAAATCGGGACTTCTTCCTTACGGTAAAGTCATCGATCCACATGAGGACATGCCCACACTGACCTACAACACTTCAGGGAAACATATGTCCAGAATGGCAAGAACGAAAGTGGTTTCAAGAATCACTCCGTGGATGAAGGGAGCTTCTCTTGGAGATGTACATGATGTACCTGTTTCTCATGGAGAAGGACGCTTCGCGGCTTCAGAAGATCTGCTTCTGACTTTACTTGAAAAAGGACAGATCATTACACAATATACAGATCTTTCCGGTGAAGTGACCATGGAAGGACCTTTCAATCCCAATGGGTCCATGTGGGCCATTGAAGGCCTCTCATCAGAAGATGGAAGAGTCTTCGGAAAGATGGGCCACACGGAAAGATATCAGGACGGACTGTATCAGAATTACAAAGGTTCGTATTATAAGGAAATGTTCGAATCTGGCGTCAATTATTTCAGAAACAACGACAATTTATAGTAAAAAGGAGTAAATGAATGAAAGTACTGATTTTATTTGGAAGTCCTTCTGATAAGGAAACCATGAAGAAAGCGAAAGACTTATTGGATGAATTTGGGGTTCACAATGAATCCTATGCCATTTCTGCGCACAGAGCACCAGAGCTTCTGGAGAGGGTTCTAAGACAGAAAGAAGCCGAAGGGTTTGAAGTCATCATTGCTGGAGCAGGTCTTGCGGCGCATCTACCAGGTGTCGTAGCATCAAAGAGCATCCTTCCCGTTATAGGCGTCCCTTTAAATGGAGCCTTGGATGGACTTGACGCGCTGCTCTCCATCGTTCAGATGCCGAAACAGATTCCGGTGGCCACTGTAGGAATCAATAATGCTGGAAACGCCGCCATGCTCGCTGTAGAAATCTTATCCATCAAGTATTCGGACCTAAGAGAAAAGCTCCTTTCCTATCGTGAAGAGATGAAGAAAAATATAGAAAAAAATAATGCTGCGGAGGTAATATATTAATGAAAATGCTGTATGAAGGAAAAGCCAAGAGAATTTTTGAAACAGAACAGGATGACCAGGTGATTGTATACTACAAATACGATTCCACTGCTTTCAATGTAGAAAAGAAGGGAACCATCGAAGATAAGGGAATCATGA
>DATIRH010000433.1:0-1782 GCA_035469845.1 Proteiniclasticum sp.
AGGAAAAGGCTTCTTTGTGAGGTGCTTTAATGAAAGAGAGAAAGAAGGTCCCTTCAAGGATTTTCGTAAAAGGAGAAGATTTTATGGATCAGACGAAAGTGATTTTTGGGAATCCCATGGATGCCAAAACCATATCTAAAGCAGTACGTAGTAAAAGAAAATTCGCCAAAAAATTTGGAGAAGAAACAGGGAAGAAATATTTTCTTCAGGCCACAGAAAATCCTGTCTTAGGAGAGGTCTGTCAGGTATCCAATCTTACGTTGGCAGAGGAACCCATGGTTTTTCCAGAGAATGCCTTCATTGTGGGAAATATCCGTATGGGCTTTGGTCATTATCGGATTGCCATGGCCATAGCCAGTTGTGCCAATGCATTGGGCTTCAAACCCTACTGGTTTGATTTAACGAGTTTTCATGGAACCACAGGCGCTGAGATGATTAAGCAGCAGAATGACCTCTATTCCATGGGATCAAAACTGTCTCAAAGAAGTCGCCTTTTCAACCGATTTTTCTGGGAGCCTCTAAACAGTGAGGGATTTCGAAAGCTGACCTATAATGCCATTGACCAAAAAAATGCAGAGCTTCTAGTGCCTCTATACAACAATTTACCCAAAGAGATCCCCTTTGCCGGCACCCATGTCTGGGCAGCCCAAGGAGCTGTGCATAGCGGTCTGGAAGCGGTATGCAATGTGATTCCGGATAACTGGCCCATGGGTCTTCACCTTTCTGAAGGCGCAGTTCATACAGTTCAGACTCCTTTTGCCTTTCAAGGATATAAGAGGCTCCATGGCATGGCCAAAAACACCTTGAAAGGTATGCCCGAAGGCGCTTTAGTGGAGACAGGCCATTATGTGGATCATGAACTTGTCCATCATCTTCCTGATGACACAGCGCACAGACTAAAAAGACTCCAGGAGAAGAAACCGCTTCGAATCCTGGTGCCTGTGGGCGGTGCTGGCGCAGGAAAAACAATACTTAGGGATCTTCTTCTCCATCTATTGCCTAGAATGGAGAAAAAAGAGGTGCAGATTTTATTGAACTTCGGGGATCATCTGGATATATGGAACTATCTCAAAAAGGAGATTCCTGAGCTTGTGAAATATACCAGGACGCATTTTGATGATTACGCTGGTTGCTTGAGGATGATCGAAAACGAGGAGGTCTATGAAGAATCTGTTCAAGCCTTCTATCATCAGGATATTTTTCAGGCGGTGTATTCTACGAATCTACTCATGAGAGAGGCAGATCTCTTGGTCACAAAGCCAAGCGAACTCTCCTTTTATCCTATACCGAAACTCTTTATGAAGAGAGTAGGAGGCCATGAGGCTTATGGAGCACTTTATTCCTCGCAGATTGGAGATGGCACCATGGAATGTAGAGACAAGGATGAGCTGAATGTTATGATGGATGCTCTTCTAGATTCGCCAGAGCTGCTGCAGAAGATGAATGAGCAGATTCTGACACTCCACGAACAGAAGGTCTATCATGGCGGGTATGAGGTAGTGAAACTTCTCACGGTGAAGAAGAGATAGCATCTGAAGTGCCTAAACCTTGAACCTCAATTGTAAAAGAATTGGTTCTTAATGATAAAATGAAAATGGCCAGGTTCTCGAAGATGAGAACCTGGCCATTTTAGATTCATTTAAATTGTGGGGTGACTACTATAGCTTTCACCGCTTTTTCTTCTTTAATCATAAATGATAATCCTAAGCCGAATGCTGCACATATCGAAGCGATGATGAATGTATTTGTGAAGCCTCCAGATACTGAATTGATATAGACGCC
>DATIRH010000434.1:0-5055 GCA_035469845.1 Proteiniclasticum sp.
CCAATAAAGACATAGACGAAGAAGTTTTTGATTGTGCGTGCTGATTCGTTGATGGGGACCATGGAACTTATGGAAATGGCAAAGGAGTCCGCATCTTGAAGATTGATTGAGCTGGCAGTAAGAAAATACCGGATACTACCATCTTGTCTTTCGTATTCTCTGCTGATGATGGCTTCATTTTCCAGGAGTTCTTCAACTAGAGAGACATCTCTGACAAGGTCTCCAAAAAAACGGTTGATGATTTCGATATAGTCTCCATCAATCTTGTTTCCACCATAAGCCATATATTGCAGCGTTCCATTCTGTCCGAAGATGAAGAGTCTTGTATTATTACTGGTTTCAAAATCATTGATTGATGCTATGAGCGTTTCGTTCACGGAAACTTCCTTGTCTCTGAAGTTTTCAAGGTTCTCTGCTAGAGCCGTTTTTTTCGTCCTTGTGTAATAGGTTTCAAATGAATAGGACATGAAAAGCATAGACCCTAACAGCAGCGCTGTGACGAGAAGTATGATGATGAAGGTGAGCTTGTTTGAAATTGATTTAAACATCGCTTTTCACCTTGAACCTGTATCCATAGCCTCTGACAGTTTCAATGTACGTGAATACATCACCTAGTTTTTCGCGAAGCCTCTTTATGCTCGTATCAATGGTTCTGAGGTCTCCTTCATAATCAAATCCCCAGACTTTCTCAATGATCGTATCTCTGGACAAAACAATATCCTCATTTGAGGTAAAGAGAAGAAGAAGCTCGAATTCCTTTTTGCTCAGAAAGATTTCCTCATTGTTCACAAAAACTCTTTGAGATTTTTCATTGATCCTGAGTCGTCCATAACTGTGATCTTTGAGCTCATCTTTTTCATATTCCAGCCTCGAAAACAGATTGCTGATTTTCAGTACCAGAATTTTAGGGGAGAAGGGCTTCGCTATAAAATCATCTGCGCCTATGGAATAAGCTTCGATGAAATCCTCATCCATGGTTTTTGCTGTAATAATGAATACTCTGGTGTCCTTCTTTTTCCTTAACTCTTTGAGCATGTCAAATCCGTCCATAAAGGGCATCATCACATCCAGAAGAATGAGATCATAGTCCTCTTCAAGGGACATCCGAAGTCCTTCTTCTCCATTTGAAGCCAGATCCACAAGAAATTTTTCTTTCACCAGATAATCTCTTAACAGATCCCTGAGCCTCTTTTCGTCTTCCACAATGAGTATTTTCTTCTCCATACATTCACCTTCATTCTTAAGAAATATTGGACATTCATTCTATATGTAGATTTTGTTTTTATCATCCTTGTCGCCCTTCATGAGAAGAACTTCTTTCACCAGCTCGCGAATTGCTGTATTCATTGCATTTGGTTCCACTCTCGTCAGGCTGATTCTCAGAATCTTCTTGTCTTCCTGCTTTGTAAATCCTGTAACGTCTCTAAATCTGAAGCCCTTGACCTGCAAGCCCTCCAGAAGCGTTTTCAGTTTAAAGTCATTCGGAAAGTAGAGACTTGCGAAGAAACCGGCTTCAGGTATGTAAGAGGGGAAAGGAAACCCCTGCAGAGCATTCTTGAATATCATGCTATTCTGTTTCACCTTATCTCTCAGATTAGCCATGTCCTTTGAATAATAATCTGATTTCAGATACTTTAATAAGATTGCCTGATTCAGTAATGGTGCACCACCATTTAAATAGGTGATATTATAGGATAATGTCTTTGCAATTTCGGCAGGAGCTACGACGCACGCACTTCTGAAATAGGGTCCCACAGTCTTACTGAAACTTCGGATATAGATTGTTCTTTCAGGTGCCAGTGAAAAGAACGTTGTTCCCTTGGATAATTCATTGAGATAATCATCTTCGATGATATAGAAATCATACTTTTCAGCGAGGGCGATGATCTTTTTCATCTGTTCTTCTTTAAGATCTGTGCCAAGCGGGTTATGATTTCTGCTCATGGAAAAGAAGAACTGGAAATCGCCGCTGCTTACCTTGTCTTCAAAGCTCTCAAGATTAATTCCGCTTAGATCTCTATTGACAGTGTCATGAGGTATATTTTTAATGTCCATGTAAGAGAGTAGTATATTATAGGTCGGATCTTCCACCAGCACTTTTTTCTCTAGCAGATTCGTTCCTAAAATCAGATCTATTGCTCCTTGTGCACCTTCTGTTATGAGCACAGATTCCAGATTGATGTCCGGATGATGGATTTCCATCAACAGGTGTTCTCTCAAGAGGTTATATCCCATGGGATAGCTGTAATTTAAAAGGCTTCTGTTCTTTTCCTCCAGAACCTGATTGTAGATTTTCATGAGCGATTCCAGGGGAAGGTTTCTGTTGCTGGGTACACCTGAGTAGAAATCAAAATCGTTTGTTCCACGTTTTTTGTTCCTGTTGATATAATATCCGCTCTTAGGTGCTGAAAACACCAGGGACAAGGCTTCAAGTTCGTTGTATGCTTTGATGACTGTGGAGTTTGAACAGCCGAATTTGATCGCCAGACCTCGAATGGATGGGAGTTTATCCGTGTATACATCTTTTTCAATTTCAGTTCTCAGATAGTCCATAATTTCTGTATATTTATAATTCATTTCATCACCCTTTGTACCATATCAGTTTTCTCTTATTATAGCATCATTTGTCGTTACTATGCCATAAGTGTTCGGGAATACAGATACCCGTTTCAGATGATTTTGTGTTATCATACATAGCAGAAGACTCCCACTTCTTGAAGGGGGAGATGAATGTTCTGTGAAAAGACAATGAATATGTCGAACAAAAAATCTGCAAAGATGAAGAAAGTGAAGAATGTGTGTTCTGCTCCATGGTATAATATCTTCAGGAGTTGATCGGATATGGGTTCCTTCAGAGGTTCTCCAACGAAACGGTCATAAACCACTTTCGTATCTGTACTGAGAATCCGAACGTATCCGGTACTCTCAATGATGTGAAGGACTTGGTTACTTAGGACTGTACGAAGTGCAGCGTCATCACCAGTACTTTACCGCAAGCATCAACATCAGGACGGAAAAGCAACGACTTTTCCTACTGTAACCGGGGGATTCCGGCCTTAGCCTAATCAATATCCGGTCGGTAGGCTGGAGTTTTTAGGTATCTCCATCTTAGAACCTGTTAGGTTCAAGGTGGAGTAGTTCAAATCAGGGTATGTTATATTATAGAACGAGAGTATGTCACTTATGTGACAGGACCCTGAAGACACAACCGCTTATCGTTTAAAGGAGACTGATCTTATTGAAGTTTTATGAAATGCTAGTTAAACACTACGATGATATTTTCCCTGAAAATCAGAACACTTATGATTTTCTTCGTGAAGATCTTAAGCCAGGGGACAACGTTCTCGATGTAGCCTGCGGAACAGGCAATTATACAATCCATCTAATTAAAGATGGGATTGCCGCATGCGGACTCGATCTGGAAGATGCCATGATAGAACAGGCAGATAAAAAAGCTGAACTGGAAGGGGTTACTCCCGATTTTGTTGTTTCCAGTATGCTGGATATGGATCTTGTGAGTGATGGAGATCTGAGACGAATTTATATTATCGGAAACTCACTGGTCCACCTCAAATCCATGGAAGAAGTCAGATCTTTTCTTAAAAGCGCCTACGAACTTCTGGCTGAAAACGGAGATCTGATCATACAGATCATCAATTACGAAAGGATTCTGTCTCGAGAAATCAATCATCTTCCTACCATAACAGTACCGGATCAGGACATCATCTTCGAGCGAAACTACAACTATGATGTTTCTGACAGCACAATAGAGTTCGCTTCGAAACTGATTGTACAGAACGAAAGTCAGGAATCTTCTATCTATCTGTTACCCATAGGCAAGGAAGAACTGGTAAAAGAGCTGGAGAAAACGGGCTTCAGCAACCTGGAAGTCTATGAAAACTTCACTAAAGACCCCTTCACTGAAAACTCCATTTCACTGGTAATAAAAGCGAATAAAAATGCAAATAAAAATACATAGATAACGGAGATTCACATGATAGATTATAATAAGACCGTACTTAAAAACGGAATTTCTCTGGTAACCGTAAAAAAACCAGGTAAATTATTTTCTCTTAACATGGCCCTTAAAGTGGGATCCTTAGCAGAATCTCTGGAAGAAAAGGGGATCTGCCATTTTATCGAACACATGCTTTTTAAAGGCACTGAATTTGATGACAATGCATCACTGAATAACAAAATCGAGAACCTTGGTGGATATTTCAACGCCTATACGGATTATATCTCTACCGTTTATTCTATTTCCGCTCTCTCAGAGGAACTTGGAAATGGTCTGACCGTACTTCGTGATATGCTGCTGTACCCAAAATTTGAGGATGAAGAGCTTCAGAAAGAAAAAAGCGTCATTCTTTCTGAATTAAGAGCTTCGTTAGACGATGCAGAAGAAACGACACAAAAGAATCTCTACTACAGTGCATACGAAACCAGTCCTCTGAAATATGACGTCATCGGAAATGAGGAGACAATATCCTCTTTTACCAAGGAAATGCTGGTGGACTTTCATAAAAACCATTATCTGCCCAATAACGCTGTACTGGTATTAATCAGCGAGAATGAACATGAAGAAATCATCAGTCTGGTAGAATCCATTTTCGGGACCTGGGAAAAGGGGTCGAAAAGCACCATAAATCTGAAGTTCGAAAAGAACATCCCTGGAAAATACACTTCCTATAAAGATATGGAGCAATCATGCCTTGGGATCCTATATTCATTCTCAATCACAGAAGAAGAGAAACTTCCTCTAAGAGTACTGAACTACAAATTAGGTGTCAGCGGCAACTCCATCTTATTCAGGGAACTGCGTGAAAATCGTGGTCTAGCCTATGATGTCTACTCTGATCTGGAACTGACGGATCAGATGCAGAATCTGCTTATCTATACTCAAGTATCTGATGAGAGTCTAGATGAGGCAGAAGAGCTTATTCTAAGGATTCTGGAAGAAATCAAATGCGGCGCATTCTTTCATTTGAATGATCTGATGATCATGAAAAAAGTACTGAAAACAAGTATCTACGGAACTGTAGACAACATTCATGA
>DATIRH010000435.1:0-7509 GCA_035469845.1 Proteiniclasticum sp.
ATGGTCTATGTAGGATATAATCAGCTTATGGGAGAGGTTATCTCAATCAGTAAGGATTATACTACAATACAGGTTTATGAAAGCACGACCAGTCTGAAGCCTGATGAACCTGTATATCCTACAGGAACACCTATCTCTGTAACACTGGGACCCGGTATTATGAAGAATATTTTTGATGGAATCGAAAGACCATTAAAAGACATTGCAATGAAATCCGGAGCATTTATTTCTCCTGGAAGTAATGTGGAAGCATTAGACAGCAAGAAAGAATGGGATGTTACTTTGAAGGTGAAGGTTGGAGATCAGCTTTTACCTGGCCAGATCTATGGAGTAGTGCCAGAGACCAGACTGGTTGAACACCGATTAATGGTACCTCCAGCCTTATCAGGAACTGTTATAGAGGTTTCTGCAGATGGACGATACACCATTAACGATTGTGTTGTTAAAATTAAAGATGAAAATGATAAAATACATGACCTTACACTGATCCAGAAATGGCCAATTAAAACACCAAGACCAATCAAGAAGAGACTGCCGATTTCTATACCTCTTATTACTGGACAGAGAGTAATTGATACTCTTTTTCCAATAGCAAAAGGTGGAACTGCAGCGATACCTGGTGGTTTTGGAACAGGTAAAACGATGACACAGCATCAGCTGGCCAAATGGTGCGATGCTGATATCATCATCTACGTGGGCTGTGGTGAACGTGGTAATGAGATGACACAAGTACTTGAGGAGTTTTCTGAACTGATAGATCCAAAGTCCAATAGACCTCTTCTTGAAAGAACGGTTCTGATTGCCAATACATCCAACATGCCAGTTGCTGCAAGAGAAGCCAGTATCTATACGGGCGTAACGCTTGCAGAGTACTACAGAGACATGGGATACCATGTAGCTATGATGGCAGACTCCACTTCAAGATGGGCGGAAGCTTTGCGTGAAATCAGCGGTAGACTAGAAGAAATGCCAGCAGAAGAAGGATTCCCTGCATATCTTCCTAGCCGAATAGCTCAGTTTTATGAGAGAGCCGGTTATGTTGAAAACATGAATTTTTCTGAAGGTTCGGTATCTATTATAGGTGCTGTATCTCCTCAGGGAGCAGACTTTTCTGAGCCTGTAACTCAAAATACAAAAAGATTTGTACGTTGCTTTTGGGCACTGGACAAACAATTGGCTTATATAAGACATTATTCTGCTATAAACTGGAATCAGTCCTATTCAGAATATCTAGGCGATTTATCCAGATGGTATAATAAAAATATAAGTCCAAGATTCTTAGTAAACAGAAAAGAAATTACAACGTTACTTGCAGAAGAGAATAAACTTATGGAAATTGTCAAGCTTATAGGAAGCGACGTGCTCCCAGATGATCAGAAGCTTGTAATTGAAATTGCAAAAGTAATCAGAGTAGGATTCCTACAACAGAATGCTTTTCATAAAGACGACACTTATGTGCCTCTTGAAAAGCAGATGAAGATGATGGATGTGATCCTGTATCTGAACAAGAAAGCTAGAGAGTATCTGGTCTCAGGTAAATCTTTGAATATGCTTCTTGGGACTGGTATATTTGAGCAGGTCATCAGAATGAAATATGATGTTCCAAACGACAATATTGGAAAGCTGGATGATTACTTCCGTATGATTGAAAATGCAATAGCCAAAGTATATTAAACTGAGAGGAGGAAATCAA
This sequence comes from Proteiniclasticum sp., assembly GCA_035469845.1. GTDB lineage: Bacteria > Bacillota > Clostridia > Clostridiales > Clostridiaceae > Proteiniclasticum. The sequence goes on from DATIRH010000435.1 coordinate 1,694, forward strand.
TTGAGCCTTCAATATTTAGGACTAAGTGAAATAAATGGTCCATTGGTCATTCTCGATAATGTCGAGAATGTAGGATTTGAGGAAATGGTAGAAATCTCGATGGAAGATGGTACGAACAAAATGGGTCGTGTGGTTCAGATCGAGGGTAAGAGAGTTGTAGTACAGGTTTTTGAAGGTACGAATGGACTCTCACTAAAAAATACAAAGTCAAAATTTATTGGGAAACCTATGGAAATTCCGCTTTCAAAAGAAGTGCTTGGAAGGATTTTCAATGGTTCTGGAACACCTATAGACGGTCTGGGGAAAGTATTTGCTGATAAAACTGCTGATATCAATGGACTGCCGCTTAATCCGGTTTCCAGAGTTTATCCAAGAAACTATATAAACACAGGTATATCAAGTATAGATGCACTGACAACACTGATTAGAGGTCAGAAACTTCCTATATTCTCCGGTTCAGGAATGCCACATAATGAGCTAGCAGTGCAAATTGTAAAGCAAGCTAAGATTTCTGAAGGAGATGGGAAGAACTTTGCGGTTGTATTTGCTGCAATGGGCGTAAAGAATGACGTTGCGGATTATTTCAAGAGATCCCTTGAAGAAGCTGGTGTCATGGAAAATGTTGTTATGTTCATTAACCTGTCAAATGACCCTATCATCGAGCGTACCATCGCTCCACGGTGTGCACTGACAGTAGCAGAATACCTGGCTTATGAACACGATATGCATATTCTTGTCATACTTACAGATATGACATCCTATTGCGAAGCTCTAAGAGAGTTCTCAAGCAGTAAGGGTGAAATCCCTGGAAGAAAAGGATATCCAGGATATTTATACTCAGATCTTTCCTCACTGTATGAGAGAGCTGGTATCATCGAAGGTGCAAAGGGCTCAGTGACCCAGATACCAATTCTGACCATGCCAAATGATGATATAACGCATCCGATTCCTGATCTTACAGGATACATAACAGAAGGACAGATCGTACTTGACAGAGATCTTCATCAGATGGGTATTTATCCTCCAATAGGTATACTGCCTTCACTTTCAAGACTTATGAAAGATGGAATCGGTGATGGATATACACGAATTGATCACTCTTCTGTTTCAAATCAGCTTTTTGCCTGTTATGCAAAAGTACAGGATGCAAGAAGCCTTGCTTCAGTAATCGGAGAAGAAGAATTAAGCGATGTGGACAAGCAGTATATGGAATTCGGTAAGCTCTTTGAAGCTCAATTTCTTGCTCAAGGAATGGAAAGCAATCGCGATATAATGGAAACACTTGAGCTAGGATGGGATCTTCTTTCAATTCTTCCAAAACAGGAACTTGATAGAATCGACTCAGAATACCTGGAAAAATATCATAATCGAGAACGTGCGTTCAAACGATTTGATCTATCTGAAAGGACGATTATTAAAGAGCTCGCAATGGATGGTGAGTAAGTATGGCAAATAAGCAAGTATTTCCAACCAAAGGAAATCTGATGGCAATAAAGAAATCCAATGCACTGGCAAAAGTCGGGTATGATTTGATGGATAGAAAGAGAAATATTCTTATCAGAGAAATCATGTCTAATCTGGATGATATCAAAAAGCTGAGAGATGACATTTCTGTTGTATTCAATAAAGCTTATCAGGCTCTGCAGGAAGCGAATACTACACTGGGAATCATTTCAGATCTGACTAATATGGTGCCAATCGATGATGGAATCAGGATGTCGTATCGTAGTGTAATGGGAGTGGAAATTCCTAAAATCATATATGAAAAACAGCCTATAAAACTGACTTACGGAATGGAACGAGCGAATACAAAGTTTGACTATGCTTATCGAATGTTTCATGAGGTGAAGAATCTTACCATCGTATTAGCGGAAGTTGAAAACAGCGTATATAGATTGGCGAATGCAATCAGAAAGTCACAAAAAAGAGCAAATGCTCTTCAAAACATTGTGATTCCTGAGTTTGAAGAAAACATCAAATATATTACTGAAGCTTTGGAAGAAAAAGAACGTGAAGAATTCACTAGGCAGAAAGTAATAAAGATGAAGAAAGATAAGAAATTAAAAGAATAATTAATTCTGACCTGTAGCATTTATGTTACAGGTTTTTTATTTAAGAAATTATTCTTATGGAATAATAAGCTCGACATAAAATTTAAAATATATCCCTTACCAGTGAACTGTAATTCGTGTGAGATAGACTACAGAATAACCTTTTAAGTGAAGCTTCTATAATTCTAAACTAAATAGATTTCTGCTAAGCTATATCAGCGTCCATGGACATCTTGTAGTAATATTTTTTGAGCTTGAAATCTCAATAGATGAAAAACTGAATGAAACTTCGTGCAACGGACTATAGTATATCAGTGATCATCTATAGGTGAAATCGTAGAGAAAGATATCTGTAATGTTAATAATCAGTAAATTCAAATAATTAGACTATTATAATAATAGAAACTAGTATAAAATGTAGTCATAAATGTGAAACTTGCTATAAGACCTTAATTTCTTAGATAATTTAGTGTAAAATGGCTTTATGAGTCAGGAGGTAACTATGAAGAAGAAAATTGCAGGAATTGTGGCGACACTCTTAATAACGACATCCGTTAACGTTTTCGCTACAGATACAACTAAATATAAGAACCAGATAGAAAATAATAACAACAAACTCAATGAGCTTTCTGAGGATAAAAAAGAGATCCAGAGTCAGAAAATTGAGATCAACAATGAGCTTAAAAAAGTTATTGAAGATATAAATGCACTTTCAAACGAAGTGAGTGTATTGAATAGTAGCATTTCTGATAAAGAGGCAAGTATTGCTCAGAAAGTTCTTGATATCCAGGCGATGGAATCTAAAATTATAGAATTAGAAGAGAATATAAAGGTGCAGAATGATGAAATCAGAGGACAGGAAGTAGAATTAACAATACAAGAAGGAATCCTGTCTGAGAGAGTAAGGGCCGCATACAAATTCAATTCATTCGGAAGCGTCGTTTTTACACTTATAGAATCTAAAAGTATTGTGGATTTTACTGAAAGACTGATGTTTATCGAAAAGATGGCCGAGAAAGATCGAGAGGTAATGGCTATAATTGATAGTATTATTTTAGATCTTGAAGAAAGAAGAGCAGAACTGGAAACTAGTAAACAGGAAGCGGAAGCTGTCAGAGTAAAGCTTGGTAATGAAAAAGTAACGCTTGAAAATGAAAGAGCTTCATTGGTAAGCCAGAAGGCAGTAGTTACAGATAAGCTTTCTGAACAGAAAAATCTTGAAGAAGCGAAGAGAAATCTTATTGCAAATATGAGCCAGGAAGAGCAGATGTTAGCCAACAGTATTGGCGATATCATGGATGAGAATGCAGCGCTGGAAGCTGAGATTCAAAGAGTAATCCGGGTAGCTCAGGAGAAGGCAAGAAGAGAAGCAGAAGCTAAGAAACTGGCTGAAGCGAAAAAGCAGCAAGATGCAAATAAGAACACTCCAGTAAATGTAGTGTCTTCAAGCGGTTATGTAAGACCGGTAAGTGGAAGAATCAGTTCACCATATGGTTATCGAATTCATCCCATTTATGGAGTGAAGAAAATGCACACTGGTGTAGACTATGCGGCTTCTCAGGGAACTCCTGTAGTTTCTGTCAAAAGTGGTACTGTCATACTCAGACAATACAATTCAAGTTATGGTAATTACATCATCGTAGACCATGGTGGTGGGGTATCATCCTTATACGCTCATCTGAGCGGTTTTGCAATAAGCTATGGACAAAGTGTGAAGCAAGGGCAGAAAATCGGTTACGTGGGCTCTACTGGAGCAAGTACAGGACCTCATCTGCATTTTGAAATACGAATCAACGGAGACCATGTGAATCCAGCCAATTATGTCAGATAATCATCAGAGAGCGTAAGCTCTCTTTTTTTTTCTATTGAAAACAGGAAATTATATACATGCTATGATGCAAAATATTTTTCGGCAAAGTTTTATTCTATATTTAGAATAAATATAGAAATAAGTAAAACTACAATCATATTAATATATATAAATTATTGATTGATGATAAATAGTGAAATATATTTAATGAAAATTAATTTTCAAATGGCAAAAAATAATATAAATATACGAGAATTTAGTTTTTGTATGCTTATATTAATAATATTTTAACAAAGTGAAGTATTAATATTAAATCCAAATTATTTAGCAATTTATTTTAAAGATTTGTTATATGAGATATGTATTCTCAATGCTGTCGATTTATTCTCCTTGTAGAATTACGTAAATCACTGTAATTTAAGGGCAGACAGTTTGAAAGGGGATGATTCATATTTATTGTAATGAAGAACTTATTGAGAGAATTAGACAAGGAGACCAGGGTGCAGAAGAAGAAATAATTGAAAATAACAAAGCCTTAATTTATAAGATCATCAAGGATTACTATTATGCTTCATCTAATCCCACAGATATGGAAGATGTCTTTCAAGCAGGATGTCTTGGATTAATTAAAGCGGTAAAGAACTTCAAAGCAGAAATGGGTAATAAATTCGTCACTTATGCCTATTATCTGGTGCGAGGGGAAGTCCAAAGGATGTATGAACATCATGCTAGAAGGGATGTTACAATTTCGTCTATTCAACTAAGAAATCATGATGGATATGTTATGGAATCACAGGAAGAAATAATTGAATACATCAGACATGATAGAGGGGAATCAGATGATGAATGGAATCATCTGAAAGAAACGCATAATAAGATGCTGATTGAAAGTCTGCTTGATGAAGTTACACCGCTTCAGAAGAAAATACTGGTATACAGGTATTATGATGATCTCTCACAGCAGGAAATCGGGAATATACTTAATAAATCACAAGTATTTGTTTCAAGAGAAGAAAAAAGAGCGCGAAAAAAATTACTGACCATTATGGAAAATAAAGAGTGCATGTATTAGCACTTTCAGCAGGTGTTTTTGTGCTGAGTCTATACCTGATATCAGTTCAAGCTAAGGCTGTTTTACTCGTCATTTTATTTATGTTTATATTGGCAGCAATCAGATTTGAGAGAAAAATGATTACAGTTTTAGTGATTATGCCATTGCTGGCCATGGCCTCATTGACATTATATTATAAGCCTCAAGTTTTGAATGAGGTGCGCGTTGCCAAGGTATACAGCGGGTCTATTGTGGTACAGGATGGTTTTAGAAAATATCTGATTACAGAGGAACTGTTCGTCTGCAAAGAGGGAGATCTGATAAAAGGACTGTATCAATACAATCCACTTCCACCAGGAAACAACGGGTATGCAGGAAATCTGATCATTAGTGAGGTGGCTGTAAAGCAAGACACTTTGTCAAATCTGGTTGCCTTCAAAAAAAACTTAGTGAATGAAGTCATTGGTGTTTATGGACTTGATATTGGCGGCCTGATGGCCTCTCTGGTATTAGGGAGCAAAGATGACATAGGAGAAAAAAGAGCTGGAGACATGAAGAATATGGGTATCATGCATATTCTTTCAATCTCAGGATTTCATTTTGCTTTACTGGAAAATATGCTGAAGAAAATGAAATTAGGTAGAAGCAGTATATTAATTTTGGGGATATATGCGTTCTTTATAAACAGCATCCCAGGTTATCGGACACTTTTGACAATTACATACAGGACAATTGGGCATTATCTGAAAAAAGATCCGGATCCCATCACTGGGATATGCTCTGCTCTGGTCATACAGACTTTCTTTAGTCCCTACATTATCTTTAAGATCGGATTTCTACTCACTTATCTGGCAACACTAGGAATCGTTCTATTCCATCAGAAAATCTTAAGCGGAATGCTCTA
>DATIRH010000436.1:0-3176 GCA_035469845.1 Proteiniclasticum sp.
CTGCAAAATCCTCATCTGAGAGCTCATCGATTTCAGCACCAGTCATAGCCTGGTCGATATTTTCTGCAATGCCCAGCTCTTTTGCTATGGCTACCGCGGTATTCTTATGGTCACCGGTGATCATAATGGAAGTGATTCCAGCCACATGTGCCGAAGCGATGGAGTCTTTTACTTCAAGTCTTGGTGGATCGATCATGGCAACGAAACCGATGACGGTCAGGTCTGTTTCCATTTCTTCAGGATCAATCTTCTCCTTGGTATCCTTGAAAGCAACACCCAGAACTCTTAATGCATCATTGGACATCTTGATGGATTTATCAAGAATTGTCTTTCTCATCTCATCTGTCAATGGTTTCACTTCACCATCAATAAGAATCGTGGAAGAAATTTTAAGGATATTATCAATGGCACCTTTTGTGTGTACACGATAACTTCCATTTTCTTCGTTCAGTGTGGACATCAGCTTTCTATCTGAATCGAAGGGTCTCTCATCAACTCTTGGATAGATGTTGTTCATTTCAGTTTTAGGCATTCCATGTTTGTTGCCTAAAACTATAAGTGCAATTTCCGTAGGGTCTCCTGTGGATTCATTTTCATTGGCGGTTGCATCACTGCAAAGTACAAAAGACTTGATGAGCTCTTCTGCATCTTCGTCCTGCAGCTCATGGGATTCTTTTCTGATATCCACATCCACCAGTTCATCATATACATAGTACTTTAGAACAGTCATCTTGTTCTGAGTAAGAGTTCCGGTTTTATCTGAGCAGATAATATTTACGGACCCTAATGTTTCAACTGCAGGCAATTTTTTTACGATGGCGTTGATTTTACTCATACGAGTAACACCCAGCGCAAGTACAATGGCTACAATTGCAGGTAGTCCTTCAGGAATTGCCGCCACAGCAAGACTTATGGAAGTCAAAAGCATATCCAGAAGATCTCTTCCTTGTAAGAAGCCGATAATGAACATCAGAATCGTAATTCCTAGAGCAAGTTTACCCAAGGTCTTACCAAGCTCATCCATTCTTTTCTGAAGAGGGGTCATGTCATCTGTTTCTTCATTCAGGCTCTTCGCGATATTACCGACGAGAGTCTCCATTCCTGTTCCTACAGCAACACCTTCACCACGACCATAGGTCACCAGTGTGGACATGAATGCCATGTTGGTTCGATCTCCGACAGGAATGTTCTCCTCTGAAAATTCCTTGTCATAAAACTTGCTGGATGGAACAGATTCTCCTGTAAGAGCAGATTCTTCAATCTGAAGATTTGAACTTGTTGTCAGCCTCAAATCTGCTGGCACATATCGTCCCGCATCCAGAATGATCACATCTCCAGGGACGATCTCAACAGAACTTATTTCCTTTACTTCACCGTCTCTTCTGACCAGAGATCTCGGCGTCGTCATTTTGTTTAAAGCTTCAATGGCTTTTTCAGCCTTGGCTTCCTGAACAATACCAATGGTCGCATTCAGTATGACAACTGCTAATATAATGACGGAATCGGCATATTCACCGACAATCAGAGTGACAACTGCAGCACCTAGAAGTACATAAATAAGTGCATCATTCAGCTGGGCAAAAAATAATTGGATGAGTGATTTCTTTTTCGCTTCCTGGAGTCTGTTTTTACCATATTTTTCTATTCTTTTCTCTACTTCGGCCTCTGATAGGCCACTGGACAAATCAACATCCAGTTCTTTCAGGACTACATCAAGTGATTTATTAAACCACATATTAACACCTCTTTTTCTTATACTTGTATTCTTATCCTACGTTATATTTCAAAAATCATCAAAGAAGCCATCCGATAATTATACTACCGGATTGTTCCCTAAAGATTAACTTATTCTAAAGAATCCATGAACGTATTATAGGAAGCATCCGACGGCATTCTCAGATCTCCACGAGGGGACAAGGATATGCTGCCGACTTTCGGACCGTCAGGCATTGCCGAACGTTTGAACTGCTGGGTATAAAACCTTCTTATAAACATTTTCAGCCATTTACTGATGACTTCAGGGCTGTACATCTCTTTAAAGGCGATTTCAGCCATGAACAGTATTTTCGTATAACTGGCTCCATACTTCATGTAGTGATATAGGAAGAAATCATGAAGTTCATAGGGTCCCACGATATCCTCAGTCATCTGAAGAAGCTCATTATCGTTGCCTTTAGGCAGAAGCTCCGGGCTTACCGGGGTTTCCAGAACATCCTTCAGCACTTCAGACAGTCTACCGGTAAATTCCTCTTCATAGAAGTAACGCACCAGATATCTCACAAGGGACTTAGGAATGGATGCATTCACGCCATACATGGACATCTGGTCTCCGTTATAAGTGCACCATCCTAATGCAAGCTCCGATAAATCACCCGTTCCTATGACAATCGCACTTTCTTTGTTTGCGATATCCATTAGGATCTGTGTCCTTTCTCTGGCTTGTACATTCTCATACGTTGCATCATGAACATCCTTGTCATGCCCGATGTCTCTGAAATGAAGAAGGGAAGCTTCCACTATGCTGATCTCCCGAAGATCTGTGCCCAGTTCTTTACAGAGCTCAATTGCATTCTGATAAGTACGATCTGTTGTCCCGAATCCGGGCATGGTTACTGTAACAATATTTTCATAGGGGATCCCGAGGGTCTTATACGCCTTCACAATGACCAGCAGCGCAAGTGTTGAATCCAGACCTCCTGAAATACCAATGACAGTCTTTTTCATATTCAGATGACTCAGCCTCTTGATCAGACCATGACTCTGAATATTCAGTATTTCTCTCGCTCGTCGTTTTCTTTCAACAGGATTGTTCGGTACGAAAGGATGCGGGTCTATACTTCTGTCAAATCCGACTGTCTCATAGGAATGATGCCTGAAAGATACTTTGTCTGCCAGATACTTGGGATTCACGGATTCATTTCTGAAAGTGGTGTTCCTGAGTCTTTCTCCACGGATCCTCGCAAGATCGATGAAGGCTGTAATGACATCTGATTCAATAGAAAACCGCTCATTTTCAGCTAGAACGGTTCCATATTCACACACCAGCAGGTGCCCACTGAATACAAGATCTGTTGTGGATTCATTGGGCCCTGCGGAGGAATAGACGTAAGCACCTATGTTTTTGGCACTGGTGATTTTCACAAGATCTCTTCGGTATTCACTTTTTCCTACCAGCT
>DATIRH010000437.1:0-1571 GCA_035469845.1 Proteiniclasticum sp.
CTGTTCTTTTCAACAATATCCGTTCAGACCATTGGACTGTATTGTTACCTGGTGTAATCCAAAGTATTAATGATAAAAGAGTCAAAGGACATCACTCCTTCGACTCTTCTGCGCTATGATGGAATAGGAAAAGAAAAACTGGAGTGAGTTCCTATTTCACTTGAGCTTGACGTGTCCTGCTTTCTTTTGACTGATTTTCGCTTCATAGGCTTCTTCATAGTCATTCGCATCAAAATTCAGTGGAACCATCTTTTCCTTCCAGGCTGACATATACGTGGCATTCAGCATTCTGACACTCTTTATTCCTTCAGAAAGTGGACAGATGATTTCTTCATTCCCCAGAATACTCTGGATGAAGTTGTTTAAAAGTCTCTCCTGTAGCACAATATTCGGCAGCTTCAGATGGGAGATTTCCTCCACTTCATAGGGTACTTCCGGAAAGGCACCTTTCGCGGTTCTTGCGAATTCTTCCTCATCTACACTTAGCCATGTGATCTTCACTCTGCTGTCATCTTCGATGACAATCTGTCCACCGGAAAAGGAAAGTTCAAAACGGTTGGTGCCAGGGCTTTCATGGGTGCTTGTAATAAATTGTCCTGATGCACCGTTTGGATAAAACATCTGAATCATCACATCATTCTCAGCAGTCAGCGGTCTATGGAAGCCTTCTCTGGTAAACGCCATGAGTTTTTCAGGCAGATCTGTCATCCAAAGAAGCGTATCCAGCTGATGGATGGCCTGATTGATCAGTACGCCTCCACCTTCTGTCTCATAGCTCCCTCTCCAGGTACTTCTTTCGTAATAGTCATATGTTCTGTACAGATTCGTCACCTGCCAGATAGCTCGTCTAAGCTCTCCCATCTTATGATCTTCTATGATCTTTTTCACAAAGTTATAGGTATCGCTGCTTCTGTTATTGAACATGACGCCTACTTTAAGATGAGGCTTCTTCTTCGATTTCAGAAACAGTTCTTCCACTTCTTTGATTCTGATGCCTACAGGTTTTTCAATCATGATATGTTTGTTCTTCTTCAAGGCTTTCATGGCCATGGCAGGGTGAAGCGTATGTGGTGTTGTTATGATGAGCGCGTCCACTTCTTCCCCTTCAATCATTTCATCCAGTGTGGAAAACAGTGCTGTGTCACTCAATCCATATTTCTCTATAATCCCATTCAACCTGTCCTGATTTCTGGAGGCAAGCGCTGACAGCTTCGCTTCTTTAATCAGCCCTTTGGAAAACATCTCAATGTAATTTTCCGCGATGCTTCCAATGCCTACAATTCCTACTTTAATCATATTCATCACCTTCTTGCTTCTATTTTACCACTTCTGACCTCTTTGGTTAAGATTCTACAGGTGGTTACTTTCTTTTTTTCTCTTTAACGTAAAACACCCGGATTATCAGCAATCCAGGTGTTTTGCACTTCATTATTGTATTCCATCTCCAGCAGATCCTACCCGGATTCCCATCGCTTCAGATAGACGGTACTACTTTCCCCATCGAATCTTCATCCATTTCCTGAAGCAGCTTTTCTATCTGCTGAGGAGGCATGGGCTTGTAGTAATAGAAT
>DATIRH010000438.1:0-2151 GCA_035469845.1 Proteiniclasticum sp.
ACCACACCATTATGGGTTGCACTTGTCTCTTCAATCTTTGCAATTGCACTGGTAAAAGAGATTTTCGGTGGCTTAGGCCAGAACTTCATGAATCCAGCTGTTACAGCTAAGATTTTTGCGGTGGTATCCTACGGAAACCTGGTTGTGAATAACGGATTTGAAGATGCCACATTCATAGAAAGATTTTTAGGTACTGCAGGTGGAAATCTCGGAGAAGCTTCCATACTGGCAATCCTTGTAGGTGGAGGTTATCTGGCACTTAAAGGTGTCATCAGAGTAAGAGTTCCATTTACAATCATTCTAGTATCACTCTTATTCTCTCACTTTGTATTGGGTGACCTGGCGATACTTGGAAGCAACAGCAGTATGTACTTTATTGCATTCTTCATGGCTAACGATTACGCAAGTTCAGCAATAACCAACGGTGGAAAATGGATCTATGCACTCCTTGTTGCCATTGCAGTTTCTGTATTCATAGGCGTTGGTGAAAATCTGGAAGGTGCCTATTATGCGATCCTCATCGGTAACGTATTCGCACCATTTATCGATACCTTCTTCAAAGGGAAAGTCAACACCAAAAAGGAGGCTACCGCATAATGAAAAAGAAAAGTTTAGTAGGTGAGCTTCTTACACTTAGTGGAACCCTCATGCTGATCTGTATCATAGTGGCTGGTATTGTTGCATTCGTATACAATGCGACCAAAGAACAGATTGCCATGAACAATGCTGTCAATGCTGAAGATCTGGCATTAGTCATGCCTGAAAGTGATGCTCTAGTAGATCTAACTTCAGAATTCGAAGAAAATGAAATCATAACTGAAATCTACAACGCTACAAACGGCGATGAAGTTGTCGGTTATGTCTATAAAATGATTACAGCAGGTTATAAGCCTGGATTAGGAACATTGGTGGGTATCGATAATGAAGGCAATGTTATCGCTGCGAAGGTCACTCAGTCATCTGAAACACCAGGTCTTGGTGCTTTGGTTGCTGAAGATGCATTCATATCACAGTTTTCCGGAAAGGAAACATCAGCGAACTTCCTGGTAGTAAAGAGCACACCGGCTTCTGAAAATGAAATACAAGCTGTATCCGGTGCTACAATCTCATCTGGAGCAGTTACTTCTTCTATCAATGAAGCAGTAAAATTCCATAAGGAGAATATCCTCGGTGAAGAGGTTGCAGAAGCTCCTGTAGCAGAACCAACTATAGAAAACATGAATTTGACCGGTGATGAGATGAATGAAATCGACGGAGAATATAAGACATTTGAAGTCAAAACAGCTGGAGCAGTTACAGGGTATATTGTATACGCTGAAAATCCAGGCTATTATCCTGAATCACCAATTATGGTTGCTGTAGCATTTGATGCTCTGACAAAGACCATCACCAATATCATGATCATTGAACAAAGTGAAACTCCAGGTCTAGGAGACGTAATTCTTCAAGATGAGTTTGCGCAGACGTTCCAGAATAAGCCTTCAGAAGAAATGAGTGTCGAAGTATACTCAGGTGCATCTGAAAGTTCCAAGGGTGTCTACAAAGCTGTAAATAAAGCGATTCTGTACTTCAATGACGTACTAATGCAAGGAGGGAACTAAAGATGAAGGCATTATTAGAAAGACTGAAAAATGGGCTTTTTAGCGAAAATCCGATTTTCGTACAAGTTCTTGCCATGTGTCCTACTTTAGCGGTTTCAACCAGCTTAGTGAATGCATTAGGTATGGGACTATCCACAATGGCTGTACTGATCTTCTCCAACGCAATCATATCAGCCATCAGAAAGTTTATCCCGAACAAGATTAGAATTCCTGCCTACGTAGTCGTTATTGCTGGTTTCGTATCTGCCGTTGATATGTTCCTGGCAGCGTATGCTCCAGACCTCTACAAATCGCTGGGATTATTTATTCCACTGATCGTTGTTAACTGTGTCATCCTTGGTAGAGCGGAAGCTTATGCCAGCAAAAACTCCGTACTCAATTCCATCTATGATGCGATCGGTATGGGACTAGGATTTACACTTGCACTTAGTGTGCTGGCTTTCTTCAGAGAACTTATAGGTGCAGGTACCTTATTCGGTATCAGAGTATTACCTGAAGCTTATGAAGCAGCAAATATCATGATTTTAGCACCAGGTGCTTTCCTTACACT
>DATIRH010000439.1:0-2386 GCA_035469845.1 Proteiniclasticum sp.
ATGTTTTACATGATGGAACTATGGACCATCTCATGACCAGGGGATTATATCCTATGGCATGGTCACCTCTAGCTGGAGGTGAGCTTTTCACAGGAGATTCCGAAAAAGTCTTAAACGTGAAGAAGACACTATTAGCCATTGGAGAAAAATATGGAGAAAAAAGACTGGATACATTAGCCTTTGCATTTCTGACCAGTCATCCAGGAAAGATCCTGCCTATCGTAGGATCAGGAAAGATCGATCGTATTCAGAATGCCATAGATGCGCTTAAAATAAAGTTCACTTCAGAAGAGTGGTTGTCTGTCTATAAGGCATCCATAGGAAAAGGCTTAGCCTAAAAAAATCAGAGAAATTCAGGGGGTGCAAAAATGACAAACACCAATGATCCTAATAACCATGAAAGAGAAAAAGTGACCTTAGGAGATGAAACCTTTGAGACCTTACCAGAGGTTCAGGAAGAGAAGCCAAAGGGAAAAAACGGGAATGAAGTGATTGAAGTCGATGAGGTTCTTGTGTCCGAAGGAGATGGAAAAACCAGAAAACCTGGTAAAATGAAATTCTTCGGAATCCTCGCAGCCATCGTTGCTGTACTTGCGATTTTTGCAGAAGCAATCCGAGAGATGATCTTCAAAGCAGAAGATTCTCTGCTCTTTCTGCCAAAAGGTGGAGTCTTTTCACCGCCTGTAGGTGTCATTCTGATTTCCATCGGAATCACCCTGACCATCATAGCCTTCATCTCGCTCTTTAATCGAAGAGGTAAATTATCGAAACAGCAGAAATGGATCTCCATTCTCATCGGCATCGTGCTGGTGGTACTTGGTGTAAGTACATTTTTCCGTTTCGTCGATTTCAGAGGAAATACCATTGTTGACCGGACCATGCTGACAAATACATCCTTTACCTATCTCGAAGTGGTTGAGGTCAATGCTTATGTGGAACCAGAAGGAGAGGGAAACAGTCTCTTCTATAACTTCAAGCTGCAGAAAAGCGGTTCTGGGAATACGAGAAGCTATGATGTGAAGATCACTGATAACAATAAAAATGATGTGAAGAATATTGATTCCAGGATCAGTAATCCTGTCCGAAACAACATCAACAGCAGCGCCGTTGACGAAATGGTGAAGCTTGAAATGTATACAAGAGAGGAAGCACTGAAACTGTTCAATTTCGAAGAATAAGCCAAAGTATAGCGAAACGAATAAAGCTGAAATGAAGAGCCCTGCATATTTTATGCAGGGTTTTTCATTTCAGCTCTTTTTCATAAAGACGAGTAGATTCACCTGGAGATTCCATGGGAAATTGAGGGATTCATGAATCAGCACATTGACACTTGTCGATATGTCCGTTAAGATGAACATATCGATACTCTTGAATGTATCAATATGATTCTACGGGAGGGACCAATGAAAGAATTTCTATATGATCTGCTAAAGGATGAACTGAAGCCGGCTACAGGGTGTACAGAACCCATTGCAATCGCTTATGCAGCTTCTTTAGCCAAAAAAGAATTAGCAGCTGAAGCTGTTACAAAAATATCCGTCTCTGCCAGTGTGAACATCATCAAAAATGCCCTGGGTGTCACGATACCAGGAACAGAGCTCATCGGGATAGAGGAGGCAGCAGCCTTAGGCGTGCAGGTTCAGCCTGAGAAAAAGTTTGAACTGCTGAAGGATCTGACTGATCAGGACATCAGGAAGGCTGTTGCCATGGTAAAAGAGAAGAAAGTCAGCTTTGAGATCAGCAGCTCCAAAAAGAAGCTGTATATCGAGGTGAAGATTGAAACAGAAACATCCTATGCGAAAGTCGTCATAGAAGATGAACATGATTTCATCACGCTGATTGAAACGAACGGTCAAATAAAATATAAAGCGGAAGACCATAAAGCAGGTCATAAATTTGATCTCAGTGAAATCAATCTGAAAGAGATCTGGAACTTTGCACAGGAAGCGGACACAAACCAGCTGGGTATTGTAAAACAAAGTATAACTATGAACAGGATCCTTGCTGAAGATGGTCTGAAAAAGAATTATGGTATGGATGTCGGGAAAAGCATCTACCAGCCAGGTATGGAAAACATGAACTTCTCAAATTATCCGGTGGTATTGGCCGCAGCAGCGTCTGATGCAAGAATGTCAGGCTCGAAGCACAGTGCCATGAGCAATTCAGGTAGCGGAAACCAAGGGATCACAGCGACACTTCCAGTAATCGCTTTTTTTGAGACTTCGGGTGATGAGAATGAAGAGAAACTGGTAAGAGCCGTGACGTTAAGTCATCTGGTCTCAATCTATATAAAATCAAAAGTGGGAAGACTCACCCCCATCTGCGGAGCGAATATCGCAGGGATGGGTGCGAGTGCAGGTATATCCTATCTTCAAGGTGGAAAGCT
>DATIRH010000440.1:0-4758 GCA_035469845.1 Proteiniclasticum sp.
GTTTCCAAACTGATTCTGACCGAACTCCCTGATCTTCGTGAGATTACTTCCTTCTGCACCGTAAAAATGCATCATAGCCTTTTTCACCCATACATCCACCGGAAAAGCCTCCTGTTTCTTCATGGAAAAGAGCATCACACAGTCAGCCACCTTGGCGCCTACACCGGTATATCTCTGCAGCGCTTTATGACAATGTTCCTGTGGAAGAGCGGCTATGCTTAACAGATCATCCAGAACCGATTCTTTCTCGTCCTCTGTCAGCTCTCTGGTCTTTTCTTCCTCTTTAAGAAGCTCTGCTTCTCTGATCGCCTGTACCGTGTCATAGATGTATTTTGCTCGGTAGCCTACTCCAAGTTCCCTAAGCTCCTCTTCAGTCGCAAGAGAGAGCTCCTGAGGCGTAGGAAAGGCATAATGAGTCTCTCCCTCATAGGAAATCTCTTTCCCGTAATTCATACTGATCTTTCTGATCCCTTCCTTGATTTTCGGAATCAGATTATTGGAAGACAGGACGAATGAAATCAGCGTTTCAAATGGTTCCTGATTGAGAACCCGGATTCCATATCCGAATTTCACCGCTTCTTTTAGAAGAGGATCCTTACTCAGTACTTCCTTCACCTTCGTATAATCTCTGTTGAGATCAAAATACTCTTTGAAGAATGCGTTGAATTCTCTGATGTTCACGTTCTCCAGATGAACATCTCTGCCCTCAAGACTCACTCTAATGACTTTCCCATGGACTATTCCCTGAAACCTGGTCTCATCATCCTTGTCTAGTCTATTCCATCTGAAACACTGTCCGCATTCAAAGATATGCTTCGGATGAAAATTCACCACATCCCTCAGTCTGATTTCATTGTCCAGAATTTCTACTGCTTTATAGTCCATATCGTCCTCTTTTCTTTAGTTCGTTTTCTCTTTTGTCTCAAGATATTCATGGATACCCTTGGCCGCTTTTTTTCCTGCACTCATGGCAAGGATTACCGTGGCAGACCCAGTCACCGCGTCTCCCCCTGCAAAAACGCCGGGAAGCGTCGTCTCACCAGTTTCCTCGCTTATGATGATACAGCCTCTTTTATTGGTGTCTATTCCTTTTGTGGTGGATGCGATGAGCGGATTAGGCGATGTGCCCAGGCTCATGATCACAGTGTCGCAGTCAATGACAAATTCGCTTCCAGTTATTTCCATAGGTCTTCTTCTGCCCGAACCATCAGGCTCTCCAAGCTCCATCCTCACACAGACCATGCCTTTGACAAATCCGTTCTCATCCACAAGAATTTCTTTAGGATTTGTTAAGAGGCTCATGATGACGCCTTCCTCTATAGCATGATGCACTTCTTCCGCTCTAGCCGGAATCTCTTTCTCAGATCTTCGATAAACGATCCTCGCCTCCGCACCAAGCCTTACTGCAGTTCTCGCAGAGTCCATTGCCACATTCCCTGCACCCACTACAGCTACATTCTTTCCATGACTGATGGGTGTGTCATAATCATTTCTGAAGGCTTTCATCAGATTTGCACGTGTCAGGTACTCATTGGCGGACATGACGCCATTGGCGTTTTCGCCCTTGATGCCCATGAACATGGGTAGACCCGCACCCGAACCGATGAAGACCCCCTCGAAATCTTCGTCTTCAATAAGGCTCTCGATGGTGACCGTTCTGCCGACGATGACATTGGTTTCAAGCTTCACGCCAAGCTTTTTCAAGAGGTTTATTTCTTCTCTTACAACAGTTTCTTTAGGCAGTCTGAATTCAGGAATCCCATAGACCAGAACCCCACCTGGCTCATGAAGTGCTTCAAAGATCGTCACATCATACCCCAGCTTTGCCAGGTCACCTGCACAGGTAAGACCAGCGGGACCACTGCCTACAACAGCTACCTTTCTTCCATTAGCAGGCATTTTTTCCGTGTTCTTATAATCATTTTCCATTGCCCAGTCTGCCACAAAACGCTCAAGCTTCCCGATGTTCACCGGTTCTCCCTTGATGCCCACGATGCAGCTTCCCTCGCACAGCTCTTCCTGAGGACAGACTCTTCCGCATACAGCAGGAAGATTACTTGCCTCTCCGATGGTATCTCTCGCCGCTTTGATGTCCTTATTTCTCAGTTCCAGTATGAATTTCGGAATATTGATGGACACAGGGCAGGCTGCAACACATCTCGGATTTCTGCACTGAATGCATCTGTCCCCTTCTAGAAGTGCTTCCTCCAGATTGTATCCATAGCTGACTTCCTTGAAATTCCTGATTCTCTCTTCTGGTCTCTGCTCTCTTACTGGTACTCTATTTTTCTTCATGCAGTATTTCCCCCAAATCACACAGGTCTGAATGAACATGAACCTCTTTCTGCTCCAAGAGGATATTATTCTTTCCTTCTGCAGTCTTGTACATGGTCTGGCGCCTCATGGCTTCATCAAAGTTGATCAGATGTCCATTGAATTCCGGTCCATCCACACAGGCGAACTTAATTTCATTACCCACCGTCACACGACAGGCTCCGCACATTCCTGTACCATCCACCATAATGGGATTCAGTGACACAATGGTCTCCAGATCATAGCTTTTTGTAAGTCTAGATACAAACTTCATCATGATCATGGGTCCGATGGCGATACAAAGGTTGTAGTCCTTCTTTTCCACCTCTATGAGCTCTTTCAGCTTTTCCGTCACAAGGCCTTTGAAGCCATAGCTCCCGTCGTCTGTACAGATATAGAGATTCTTGGCTACACTCCTGAACTGCTCTTCCATGATCAGTGTACTTTTTGAACGTGTACCGATGATCACATCCACATCGATTCCTTTTTCCTTCAGCATCTTCACCTGAGGATAAACAGGAGCTGTTCCTACTCCACCCGCGACAAAAACGATCCTCTTCTTTTCAAGATGCTCTTTCTCATCGGTGACCACCTCGGAAGGATTCCCAAGAGGTCCCACAAAGTCTCTGATCTCGTCCCCCTCATGAAGCACCGCAAGCTTCTTCGTTGATGCCCCTAGGGTCTGGAATACGATGGTCACCGTTCCTTCTTCCCGGTCATAATCACAGATGGTCAAGGGAATTCTTTCTCCCCACTCATCCACTTTGACGATGACAAACTGTCCCGGCAGTGCAGACTTGGCTACACGTTTTGCTTCAATATCCATCAGATAGATATTCTCTACCAGTTCCTTTTTACGAATTATTTTATACATCTATTTCCCCCAATATCTTAAGCCTTAATGACTTATTTGAATCACCCTATCAGTATACGAATTCTTCCGGATTATTTCAACTGAAAGACATGGACTTTAAGAATGAAAAAAGGGACCTTCATTCAGGTCCCCTCCAATGATAACTTCTATTTATCCAGATCATTCATGAGATAGACTAGTGTAAGCAGGCTTTCACTTAAATGTACATTCTCAATGGATACATTTTCTGGCACTTCGATCTCCAGCGGAGCAAAGTTCCAAATTCCCTTTACGCCATTTTCTACCAGAAGATCAGCCACTTTCTGCGCCTGAGCCTGAGGAACACAGATGATACCGATATCGATCTTGTTCTCGCCCAGGAAAGATTCCATCTGGTCAAGATCTCTGATTTCAACATCTTTGATTCTCATGCCGATCAGCTTGGGATTCACATCAAAGATTCCTTGGAGATCAAATCCGAATTTATCAAATCTTGAATAATTGGCAATAGCCTGACCAATGTTTCCTGCTCCGATGATCACGGTGGAGTACTTCTTGTCCAGCCCTAATATACGGGATATTTCATTGTATAGTTCCTTTACATTATATCCATAACCCTGTTGTCCAAATCCACCAAAACAGTTGAAATCCTGTCTGATCTGAGAAGCTGTAAAACCGATCTTTTCACTGAGTTCTTTGGAAGAAACTCGATCCACATCATTTCTCAGCAGTTCAGCAAGATGTCTGTAATACTTTGGCAATCTTTTGATAACAGCCATGGAAATGTCTTTTTTCTTATCCATCATTACACCTCATCGTTAATTAAATTTCTAACAATATAATACCATAAAAAAGTTTAACTTGTGTAGGTTTTTATCAAGGAAAATCTATCGACACTAAAAATTTATGAAATTGTTAGAAAATCAAACAATTACTCTATCTATTTTTCCATAATTACAGCGAAATGCCTATGACACAATCAATTTCGAGAAATATTTGCATCAAAGTTTCTGTTTATTGTTAATTAATCACCTTGAACTTTTATTTTTCTATGGCTTCCTGACATTGTTTCTCAAAAAGAAAAGAAACCATCTACAGCAATGGTTCCTTTTTGACTCTATAATACGATTTCGATTATCAATCTTCTGTTCCTGCTTCTTTTTCTTTTTTCTTGTGCAGTTTAAGATGAATGTTTCTTCTGCCTGCCATAGCCTCCAAAATCCTCACTGCGATTTTCGCTTTTCCACCTACTGTCAGCTGATTCGACCGCACTTCTGATTCAATGTCCTCCATGACCGATTTCAGGTCATGAAGCTCCAGAAGATTGACCGCCAGGCAGTAGAAGCTTTTACGACGGCCGTCATTGTATTCAGACAAGAGAAGATCAAGAATATTCATCTTTTCATGAAGCTCCGTCTGATAGGCTTCCCGTCCGATTCTTTTCATTTTCTCCAGGTCTTTCTTCTGATTCCTGTGCACAATGAAGGAATCAAGGACCTCAATACCAGCATATTTCTCGCAGGGGTATTCTCTGCAAAGAAAGCAGTATTCTACTCTCTCATGGTTCAGGCTGCACCGGGCAATGGAGCAGG
>DATIRH010000441.1:0-3767 GCA_035469845.1 Proteiniclasticum sp.
CATCCCCTATGACATGTATTACGGCAACGAGTCACCTTCATGGGATGGTAAAGGGGTATCGTTTCTGGATATGACAAAACCCGGAAAAGCCTATGGTGTTGCCTACCTGATCACACGAACACAGTTCAAGCATCTTTGGAAACAAGAGAACGGTGGAGCTACACCACGACCAGAAAGCTGGTACGGCTGTGAAAAAGAGCTTGGAACCTATCATAATATCCCTGTAATGACAGTAACAAACTGCGGAGTTGTTGGAAAAAATGAAGCTAGTGCGCTTTATAAAGAGATCCTTTGTGAGGGATTGAGAGAAAACTATCCTCAACTAAAGGATGATCTAATTGAGGAATATGTAGAGTCCCGAAATCGAAATGCAGAAATAATGAAATGATCTCCAATGAGAAACGCCGTATACCAATGTGTATACGGCGTTTTGCCTATAAATATCCTCAATAAACATGTCTTACGAACAAGTTATAATTGATAAAGCATGTATAATCCGAACTTATAAATTAGATAGTTTAGATTCGGATACATTTAGCACGAAGGGAATCACGGCTGCTGCTTTGAATGAATTATATGTCCTATGATGAGAACAAAAAGATGCCTTACATCTAGTTAATATAAAACCTTTCAATCTGGGAAAGATAAATATTATAAAGTTTAATTATAGTAGTTTTCGGGACTGAAGAAATACCAAACTACTTCTGGTTTGCAAAATAGTGTTCTACTGCATATTTGAAAGAATTCATGAAAAATGCAGTCGCTTTTTTGCTTGCCTCTGCTCTGGGATTAACTTTGTCAAAACCATGATAACAGGCATTGTATAGTTCAAAATCTACATGTATACCTGCTTTTCTGAGGTTTTCAACATACTGGACAGTTTCATCTCTGAAGGGTTCTAGAGCCCCAACAAACGTAACTGTGGGGGGAAGGTTATGATAATCTTGAGCTCTTGCTGGTGCTGCATAATGAGGAACATCTTTATCATACAAATCTCCCAGGTATAACTTCCATGACCATTCATTCATCCTGGAGTTCCATACGGGTGCATTATTATCTTTGGCTGATTCTGTTGTCATCCGGTCATCGATCATTGGATATAAGGGCATCTGAAATGCGATATTCACTTCATCCTTATCTCTGGCGTAAAGAGTAAGAGCTGCTGTGAGGCCTCCACCGGCACTTTCTCCACCGACCATCAGCTGATCGGGTCTTATGCCAAGATCTTCTGCATGGGTTTTCATCCATTTAAGAGCAGTGTATGCATCCTCTAAGGCTGCTGGATAAGGAGCTTCAATGGAAAGCCTGTAATCAGGAGCTACAATTGTACAATCACTCGCCTTAATCAATCTTTTGTAGGTATCAGAAGAGAACTCCGGTATCCCCAGAGCATATCCACCACCATGAAGCCAGAGAACTCCAGGTGCATTCCTTACTTTCTGCAGTGGTCTGTAGATGCATATTCGTAATTTAGACCCATCTTCACGAGTAATCCATTCTTCAGTGGAATGCAGACCTCTGATTTTTCGTCCCTTTTGCTTCTCTGTCAGCTTTTTCGATGTATGCATTAATTTGATGAATTTAGCTTCACTTGACTTATTCATGAGTAGATTAATGAAGAATCCTCTTAATCTCAGTTGTCTGTCGATCATTGCATAGGTTACTTTCACAGCGACACCTCCTGTTCGAAATGAGCATAATCAAGGGTTCTGCAATTCGAGTCATTCATAAGAATAACTCGAATTGCAGATCTTATTGGTGTTAGAAACTGAATTTTATTTTCAACGTTCATCTTAAGATGCTATCATTTCTTTCAGTATATCATGGTTTCAAATCTGTTTACTATGATTCAAATAGTGTTGGACCTGAACAGACTTCACTCAATAACAAAGCGGTACATGGATTCTGTGGAGATGAATATAAAATAGAAATCAGCGGATGGAAAGTCGACACAGACCTGTACATATACTCAAGACCTTGGCAGAAGAATAATGAGCACCTACAATACAAGCTTCTTCAGGGAAAAACATGTATGATATAAGTAAGAAAATACATTACGGGTAGGAGTGTATAGAGCGTGAAAAAGAAAAGCAAGACAGCAATTATTACAGGTGCAAATTCAGGTATGGGTAAGGCATCAGCAAGGATGCTCGCCGAAAAAGGATATGAGGTTCTGATGCTAGTGAGGGATCAGAAAAGAGGAGAAGAAGAATACGGAAATCAAACGTGCACGATGTATTATAATTATATAGTGGTAAATGTTTCTAATAAAAGATGCTAAGAATTGGACTGAAGATTAAATCCATAAGCTTGGAAATTTATTTACTTACACATGAAGTCCAGTTTTTAAGCTTTAAAGAGTAGCTTTTAAAAATGAAAGCTGTAAGAGAAGGTTATTCAAAAGCATTCAAAATCAATTATTGAAAGTAGTGATCGTAAAATGACTAGGGTCAATCGGCTAAAGAAAGGAGTGCTGAAGAAAATCATGTACTATATATTGGGATTTTTAATTGCTCTTCTTGTTGTCGTAATATTATTCATAAACCTTAATCCAGCATTTGGGGGGAATCCAGATCGTGCGATGAAGGAACAGTACAGTAAATTAGACAATTATAAAAACGGGAAGTTTCTTAATCAAATGCAGACCTCCATGGGCATGAGTGCATCTGATATATTATCTATGATTAAGGATTCTGTTTCAGGTACCAAAGATCGAAAACCTTCTGGTCCATTGCCTGTGTCAGAAACTGATTGGAACAAAATCAGAGGTGAGGAAGACACTTTAACCTGGTTTGGTCATTCTGCATTTTTACTCAGTATCGATGATAAAAAGATACTTATTGATCCTATGCTGGGTCCTGTTGCTTCACCTGTTTCATTCTTGGGAAGTAGACGCTACAGTGAAGATCTTCTGCATCTTATTGATGAAATGCCGGAAATTGATGCGGTTTTTATTACCCATGATCACTATGACCACTTGGATTATCCATCGATTAAAAAACTGAAAAGCAAGGTCAGTCATTTCTTCGTTCCTCTTGGTGTAAGTGCGCACTTGATAGATTGGGGCGTTGAAAAAGAGAAGATAACAGAACTGAACTGGTGGGATGAAATAGACTTTCAAGGCTTAACTGTAGCACTCACTCCGTCAAAACACTTTTCTGGCAGAGGACCGCTAAATGGAAATTCCACCCTTTGGGGCGGTTGGGTCATTCTTGGAGAGAAGACCCGTTTGTATACAAGCGGAGATGGCAGTTACGATACCCATTTCAAGGAAATTGGAGAGAAATATGGACCCTTTGACCTTACGTTAATTGAAGGTGGACAATATGACAGGCGTTGGTCTGACAGTCATATGTTCCCTGAAGAGTCGGTGCAGGCTCATTTAGATGTAAAGGGCAAGAATATGATGTTAATTCATTGGGGAGCCTTTACCCTGGCTTTTCATCGTTTTTCAGAACCAATAGAAAGAGCCTTAATCGCTTCTGAAAAATCTGGAGTGAGTCTGATTGCGCCTAAAATTGGTGAAACGGTTATATTAAATGGAGAGTATTCCATGCCGTCATCAATTTGGTGGGAATTCTGATCTTAAATTTGGATACGTTTGGGAAATTGAAAAACAGCTTGAAGGAGCTGGACCAAAAGGATCTTCTTTTTCTGTGTAGTTGTGCTATAGCGTTTAAAAATAATGAGATTTCACATTATCCTATTCGGGTAGTGGGGGATCTCTTTTTTAGTCCAGGCTAGAATACAGGAAGTTCTTTATAATG
>DATIRH010000442.1:0-5203 GCA_035469845.1 Proteiniclasticum sp.
CAGATAAATCATATAAGTATAGGGGATATAAATTTCTTATTATGTTTGCATATTCCTTAGTGGCTAGTATCAGTTCTATTTCCAATTTTAGTCTCCTCTACATAGTAAGATAGTATAAGTAGTGCGCGATTATTTGCTGTAAGCGCATGGGATTTCTGGGAGATGTTGTCATCAAGTGTCTTCATTACCGTTTACCATGGTAGAGGTGAATCTTTGATTTCAGCTATCCATAATTCATATAAGGCCACTTTAATCTGTTCTGGCAGGTTCTGCTCGGATGCCCGAAGATTTTCACTCAGCTGCTTTGTGTTTCTTGCCCCCGGAATCACTGAGGATACACCCTCTACCGATAAAATATATTGAAGGGCTGCTCTGGACATTGACATGTCTTCCCCGATGATTGCACGTACCTTATCGACGATCTGACTGCGTTTTTCTATGACCTCTTTCGTCCATCGCGCGCGTATACCGGTGAAGGTGCTTTCCTCGTCATACTTACCGGTCAACCACCCTGAATCAAGAGGCACTTTCGTAATGATACCAACCCCTTGTTCATGAGCGCGTTTAATCGCATCTTTCGGTTCTTGATGAAAGATATTAAACATGACTTCGATGACCTGGCTACTGGTATTTTTGAGAATTGCATCCATCTCTTTGCTGCTGTCAACGGAAGCTCCGTAGAAGCGTATTTTCCCAGCGGCTTTCAACTTTTTCAGCACCTGGAACTGCGCTGAGTCATCGGTCAGTGCTTCAAACGGAGGGTTGTGCAGCAGGACAATGTCCAGATAATCCGTTTTCAGACGCCTCAAACTACCTTCAATCGATTCTACTAATCGGGCGGGATCAAAACTCTGTTCGTCATTGGTATGATGACCGCACTTACTGCTGATCACGACTTGGCTGCGCTTGTCCTTTAGTGCTTCACCGATGATGGACTCACTTTTACCGAGACCATAGTTCGGTGCAGTATCAAAAAAAGTGCACTCTTGATCAATGGCTTCATGGACTAGATCGACTGCTTCCTGATCATCCATCTTGCCCCAGTCTTTTTCATTTCCTAATTGCCATGTTCCAAAGCCTATTTCTGAGACCTCAATTCCTGTTTTACCTAATGGTCGCTTGTTCATTGTCTTACCTCCATCTGTTTTTTTTGTTGTCGTTGTTTTAATATGGTCTCTTGATACCATCTGTTTCAATGGATAAGATCGCTGAAAGGGTAATTTCTTGGAGGTAAAACTCATAGTACCTCCAAAAAACAACTAGAACCAGGCCTGATGAAGTCTACTGACGGCCATGTCGATATCCGATTCTTTCTTAGTCGCGTAGCCGATCAGGACGGTTCCTCTGTCATCAAGCTTTTTTAAGTCGGCGTCGTACTTCGAAACCCCATATACTTTCACCTTGTTCAGTAATGCCGCTAATTCCAGTTCCTCTTCTGTCATGCCGTTATTGACGCGTAATAGCAGATGAAGTCCGGCTTCCGCACCAAGCACCTCCATCCCGGTGTTCCATCTCTTTATGGCTTTAACGAGCAGTTCACGCTTTTTCTTGTAGATGGTCCTCATTTTGTTCAGGTGTTTTTCGAAGTGCCCATCCTCCATGAATCGGGCAAGAACCTTCTGGTCCATCATGGGAACAGGACAACTGATATAGGAGAGCTTCTCCATATATCGAGCGAGAAGGTGTGCTGGAAGTACCATATAGCTTATCCTGAGGGATGGAGAAAGCGACTTGGAGAAGGAACCCATATAGATGACCTTGTCGTTATTATCTAAACCCTGAAGGCTTGGGATAGGCTTGCCGCTGTATTTGAATTCACTGTCATAATCATCCTCGATGATATAGCGGTCATCCTTTCCGTTTGCCCAGTTCAGGATCTGGGCTCTTCTGTTGATCGGCATGACCTGCCCTGAGGGGAACTGATGCGCGGGGGTGATGCAGAGAATGTTGGACTCAGTTTTTGCGATCTCCTCCAGCTTCATGCCATCGTCATCAATATCAATGGCCCTGAATTTTGCCTGATTGGTTGAAAAGAGGAGATTCAGTTTCTCATAACCAGGATTTTCGATGCCATAGATACTGTCCTCATCAAGGAGCTGGATCAGGATCTGGAAAAGGAACTCGGTTCCGGAGTTTATGATGATCTGGCTTGCATAGCAGTTCACCCCCCGGGACTGATGGAGATACTCCGCAATGCAGCTCCGCAGGCTAAGATGACCTCTGGGGTCCCCGAGCAGAAGAAGCTCTTCATCATCTTCATTGATGACCTCTTTAAAAAGCTTTCTCCAGGTCGTATAGGGAAAGGTGTTTAAATCCACTCCATGATAAGAGAAATCATAATCTACTGCCAAAAGGCTATCTTGTGAGTCGATGATTCGTGACGGTTCTTCTATATCAAGCTTAATGACATTCTCGAGTTTGTTGACGTAGAAACCGCTTCTTTCGATGGACTCAATGTAACCTTCCTCTGCTAATTGCTCATATGCGGTTTGTATGGTATTCTGGCTGATCTTCAAGTGGGAGGAAAGTCTTCTCTTGGAAGGAAGTTTTGTATGGCAGGGGATTTTTCCGGATCGGATCTCCGATTTGATGAAAAGATAGAGCTGCTCGTAAAGCAGAATCCTGCTGTCTGAATCAAGGGTGCAGGTGAGCATGTTCATAATTGATCTCCTTCAAAACTGATACCATTCGATTTGTATTTACTGATACTTTATATGATATCAGTACTTCATTATAATACAAGTTAGAATGATTTATTTAGAAAAGGAGATAAGACGGATGAATGAACGATACGAACTGAACAAGAATCTGGCACAGATGCTTAAGGGAGGGGTGATTATGGATGTCACCACGCCTGAACAGGCAAGAATTGCCGAGGAGGCTGGAGCATGCGCTGTCATGGCACTGGAAAGGATTCCGGCAGATATCCGAACAGCGGGCGGAGTATCCAGGATGAGCGATCCAAAGATGATCAGGAGCATACAGGAAGCGGTATCCATCCCTGTCATGGCCAAAGTCCGTATCGGGCATATGGTGGAAGCTCAGATTCTGGAAGCCATTGAGATCGACTATATCGATGAGAGCGAAGTCCTTTCCCCTGCAGATGACACCTTCCACATCGACAAGACAAGCTTCAATGTGCCTTTCGTCTGTGGGGCTAAAGACCTGGGTGAAGCCCTGAGAAGAATATCCGAGGGAGCCTCTATGATAAGGACCAAGGGAGAACCAGGTACAGGAGATGTGATTCAAGCCGTAAGGCACATGAGACTCATCAGCCAGCAGGTCAGGAATCTGCAGAATATGCGTGAAGATGAACTCTTTGAGGCAGCAAAGAATCTGCAGGTACCTTATGATCTGGTCAAGTATGTCCATGACCATGGTAAGCTGCCTGTCGTCAACTTTGCAGCTGGTGGTATCGCAACACCGGCGGATGCTGCTCTGATGATGCAGTTGGGAGCTCAGGGGGTATTCGTCGGAGCGGGCATCTTCAAGTCGGGAAATCCTGCCCAGAGAGCAGCAGCCATTGTGAAGGCAGTGACCAACTTCAATGATGCGAAGATCCTGGCTGAGCTGTCAAGAGACCTTGGAGAAGCCATGGTGGGCATCAACGAGCAGGAAATTGAACTTCTGATGGCTCAGAGAGGAAACTGATGAAGAAGCAGATTGGCGTCCTTGCTGTGCAGGGAGATTTTGAGGACCATATGGAGGCGCTTCGAAGGCTTGGGATCGACTGCATTGAAATCAGGAAGAAATCTGATTTGATGGAAAGCAAGATCAGTGGGATAATTTTGCCCGGTGGGGAGAGCACGGTCATGGGAAAGCTGCTTCATGAGCTTGAAATCTTTGACGAGCTGAGAAGAATGATCATGGAAGGGCTACCGGTTTTTGGAACTTGTGCTGGGCTGATCCTTCTTGCGAAGACCTGCACAAATGATGACAGGATCTATCTAGGTACCATGGACATTGAGGTGAGAAGAAACGGATATGGCAGACAGCTGGGTAGCTTCAGTGAGAATGGATTGGTCAAAGGGATAGGGGAAGTACCCATGACCTTCATCAGGGCACCATACATTGAAAGAACGTCTCAAGATGTGGAGGTGCTGGCAACGGTTCATGGTAATGTTGTTGCAGCGAGGCAGGGCAATATGCTGGTGACTTCCTTTCATCCGGAACTGACGATGGACCTGAAACTCCATGCATACTTCGTGGATGCGCTGTGCAATGAATAAGAGCTGAAGAATCATAGGATTATGAAACTGATCCCGGTTTCTTTCAGCTCTGAACTTTTTAATCTTATCTATTAAATCCTGATTCATATATCCTCCAGTAAATTCTCTAATTATTAACTTATTTTCATTTGAATGAATATTTTACAGGGAAATATTTACAATACTAATTTAATAGTAAAATGGAGATAATATTTTTAATGTAAGTATGTGGAGAGAAGCTTACAGATTTATAAAAGATTCAAACTTGAATACTCTGATGTATGATGCTATTTCTTAAATATTCAATATTAATACAATTTACGATATATTACATGTTGCTTATATTATTACTTTAATGTATATTTAATTCAACAAATATATCTATGGTCAGATAAGTAAACTTTTTTCGAGATAGTTCTCAATATGTCTTGTTTGAACTGTATATATAATTTTGTTTGAAACTGAGCCTTGGGCCTAGTTCATAAATCTAGATATTTTTCGACTATAGCGAAAATCACAAATCTGAACTTTAATCAAAGGAGTGCAATAAGTTGTCAAGAGATAATGGGCTTATGAAAGGTGTGCTGTTTATTGCTGTGTTTACCTGCGTTTTACTTGGTGTTGACTTCTACAATAAGAATACCGAACAAGTACTTAGTATGTTTGGCAAGGAGACCCTCTTCATGAGCAATGCCTTAACTCTGGATGAGTTTAGAGAAACACAAGGTTGGGGCATTGAGAATCTTCAGTTGTTAGAAGATCAATCTGGTATTAAGTTTACAATTACTAATGATGGCAAAGATATTTATACACCGAATCGATACTGGTATTCTTCCGTAAGTGTTAAGTCCTATCTTATGAAACTGAGTTTGAGAGCTAAAATCGATCTTGAACCACTTATTCTATTACCTCATACCCCGGAATTCTAGAGCCTCCCCATGGGAAATGATCGGATTGGGACTGGTACAAGACAAGCAGTCACAAAGTTCAGGGTA
>DATIRH010000443.1:0-2015 GCA_035469845.1 Proteiniclasticum sp.
ATCTCTGATTTCAGCCCATTCTTTAGGGAATCTTGCTTCCGGATTTATCGCCGGAATCCTGCCTTTATACTTAGGCAGAAAGAGATCCATCGTGATGCTGAGTAGCTTCGTGGTCGTCGGGTTTACACTGATGATCACCACACGAAATCCGCTGTTTCTTCTTCTGGCCTTCCTTTTCACAGGAATCAGTAGAGGTAGCGTAAGTAACTTCAACAACACCATGGTCAATGAAGTGTCTGATAGCAGTCCTTCGGCGCTGAGCTTTCTCCACAGTGTATTTGCGGTAGGAGCGATTCTAGCGCCTATCCTTGACATCTTCGCAACGAAGATCGCAGGTGACAATGGATGGAGATTAAGCTCTATAATTATTATTGGGCTGACCACACTTTCCGTGATTTTCTTCTCCAGAATGGAGATGAAAGAGAAGGTGAAGGTGAAGGAGGGGAATAAGGGCTATGAGTTCCTTAAATCCAAGGTTTTCTGGACCCATGCAGGAATTCTCTTCTTCTACCTGGCTGGTGAGGCCACCATCAACGGATGGATCGTCAAGTACTTTGTGGATGCCGATATCATGACCATCGGGTATGCTCAGGGACTGGCGTCCATTCTATGGATGGCGATTCTTGTGGGTAGGCTCACGGTGAGTTTTTATGGGGATCGATTGAAGAAAGAGACCATACTTCTTGTGACCACAGCAGGAACGGTGCTGTTCTATTTCCTTCTGTTATCCACCACCAATGTGACAGTAATCACCATCGCCATCATCGGTATCGGCCTATCCATGGCTGGAATCTATCCTACCACGGTATCCAAGGTAGGCAGGACCATCAAGGACTATCCAATGGCCATGGGTGTACTGCTTCTTCTTGGAGGAATCGGTGCCATAGTGATGCCTATTCTTACTGGAGCCCTCTCGGATGCCTACGGAATCTATGCGGGAATGAGTGCCATTGTGGTTGTGCTGATTCTCATGATGGTCCTTGTGATGATTTCTATCCTTCAGGGGAAAAAGCTGGCAGAGAATACTAGCATATAACGAACTTCACAAAATGTTTCTTTAAATGTCATAGTGTAGTTTAACTTCATTGTTATGATATTTATAGTGAATATTTTTAAGGAGGATGATTATATGTCAGTAGTAAAAGTAATTGAAGTTTTAGCTGAATCCAAAGATGGATGGGAAGCTGCAACAAAGGTAGCGGTGAAAGAAGCTGCAAAGACCGTGAAGAACATCAAAAGCGTATATGTTAAAGACATGCAGGCTCTTGTTGAAGGAGACGAAGTCATAAATTACAGAGTGAATGTAAAGATTTCTTTCAAAGTAGAATAGTAAGCACAATAACGCAAGCAAAAAACCACCTTCGGGTGGTTTTTTTGATAGTATGAATGGTTCTTAGAAGTTGATGACATGGAAATGAAGGATGCAACCAGAAAGTGCACCTGTGCAACCCGTATTATCTTTAAGAAAAATGAAGTTTACCTTATACTAGATACAGAGGTGAGGGTAAGATGACATTTTCGGAAAAATTGAAATATCTCAGAAAAGAGAAAGAAATTTCTCAGGAAGAACTGGCTAAGGTGATTCATGTGACCAGGCAGTCAGTATCAAAATGGGAAACGGGAACAGCTTATCCTGATATGGAGAAAATGAAAATCCTGAGTGATTTCTACAAAATTTCTCTTGATGATCTAATGAATACGGAGAATGTTATCATCGGTGGATATCAACAAGAAGTAGTAGAAGAAGATGATCAGGAAGATCTGGAAGAGAATCTCAATGTCGGTGGATTTGTCATAGGGATTGGACTTGGTGTTGTGACTGGAAACTTTCTTCTTGGAACTGCAGGAGGTCTAATCGGTCTTGGTCTTCCTTACCTCATAAGAAGCTTCAGAAAGATCAGATAAGAAAACTATAAAGTGAATTGAGTGCATTTGTAATACCACCTTCGGGTGGTTTTCGTCTTATATTGCTGAACTAAGATGATGAGTGCAGGTATTTCATTTATTTGGGACTC
>DATIRH010000444.1:0-4533 GCA_035469845.1 Proteiniclasticum sp.
GAAGTGGACTTGGACTTGCCATCGCGAAAAAGATCATTGATGCCCACGGTGGTAACATTATGGTTGACAGAAGTCTGGGGAAAATCACTTTTACTGTAGAACTGGAGGAAGAGCATCATCTGAAAAATCAAGAATAGCACCAAAGTAATGATGGTTTATGAAACTGAACAAAAATGATGAAAAAAGTAGTGCCTCTGGAACTGACTAGTATGTCAGTTCCAGAGGTTTTTCAATGCTGGTAAAGCAGGTAATCGCAGAATAGATCTGCAGTACAAATGACAATGTAAAAGAAGGAGGATTCATGACGAAAAAAATGGATTTTTTTGATTCTCAATACCCGAAAGGATATAATTACTATAATATGAAGAATACATTGTACGAAGAACGAGAGCTTAGTCAAAAGGAGGGAACAATAATGGCAAAGATTACTGGCGTTGGTGGACTTTTTCTTGATTTCAAAGGGGAAAAGGAAGCACTGCACAGATTCTACAAGGATTATCTTGGGCTTGATATGTCTGAATATGGTTCTGGGTTTATAGAAGGAGAACAGATGATGCTGCTGTCGTTCAAGCGGGAAGGAGAAAATGTACCGCTGATTAATTTCAGAGTGGATGATCTGGTTGAAGTAATGAAAAGGCTAAGAGAGATTGATCTTACAACAGATGAAATCGCAGACTATGACTATGGGAAGTTTGCGCATTTCATTGATCCATTTGGAAACAACATCGAACTGTGGGAGCCCAATGAAGAAAATTATAAAAAGATGGGCCGGAAAGAGATAGACAACTATCTGAAGAAACTATAAGAAAGAATTACTGTAACAAAAGTCGATTGTAATCAAGGAGGGATTATGGAATGGAGAAAAGAAAGCAGATCACGGTTAGTGTAAGTGTCAATGTACCTGTAGACTATGTATGGACATACTGGACAGTGCCAGAACATATATTAGGCTGGAATCATGCTTCTGAAGATTGGCACACAACGGCGGCAGAGAATGATCTTAGAGAAAATGGACGATTTCTATACAGAATGGAAGCCAAAGATGGAAGCTACGGATTCGATTTTTCAGGAGTGTACAAAAAAATCATCCCGTTCAAAGAAATTGTCTATGAACTGGATGACTCAAGGGAGGTCAGAATCACTTTTGAATCAAAGGAAGAAAAGTCAGTGATCACCGAAACTTTTGAAGCAGAAAGTTCACAGTCTGTAAAAATGCAGAAAGCTGGGTGGCAATCCATCTTAGACCATTTCAAAATTTATGCTGAAAGAACATATGCTGAGTAGGAGTAATATAGAAAAAATGCTGAGTAGAAAGATGAAATATGATGAGGAAACTGACATCGATAGTCAGCTTCTGGCATGCTCATTTTGCCGTAGCGGAAATTGTGTTTTTCAGGGAGGATGAATTATGAACAAGAATTCGATCTACACAGAAGAATTTGAATCTCTGGGAGAGAACCCCTGGGAAGGGGGAGCCCGTTCTAGAAGACTGCCAAGAGGAGAAGATCTGGGGGCCAGTCTCTATGTACTGGTTCCAGGAGCGACCACGGGATATTATCATTTCCATCACGGAATAGAAGAAATGCTTCTGCTCATCGAAGGACGACCAAAGCTGAGAACCCCGGAGGGGGAAAGGATCCTTGAACTTGGTGAAGTTGTTCACTTTAGAAAAGGACCTGAAGGATCACATCAGATCATAAACGATACGGAGGAAACTGTACGCCTTGTCATGGTGAGCAATCAGGCATCCCCAGATGCGGTGGAATATCCTGATCAGAAAATGCTCTCTGTCATGGCAAGAACAAATTCACAGCTCGGAGAACCTCTATGGGATATCAGAAGAATTGATGACAACAAAAGCGAATAAGAAAAAGCTGAGTAACGTTCAATCCTGAACAGTACTCAGCTTTTTTCTTTATTCTAGACGTTCCACCTGTTTCTGAAATGCAAGAAGATGACTGTCTGAGCCTCTTTTAAGTGCATCAAAGACATTGTATATATTCTCAGGTAAATCATAGGTCATGAATTTCTCGTACATGGCAATATTGTCTATTTCAGCCTGGACGCCTGTCTGTGCAGCTTCTAAGAGATCTTGTGGGATAATCAGATGATCCTTCGAGGTATCATCTGGGAATTCAAGATCATAGGCTGTATACACTTCTTCCAGATAAGCAAGATGCGTCTCTTCTGATCGGACGATATTGGAGTATGGTTTCTGGGAACCGAACTTCTCCATAATGGCCAGATACTCTCCGCGTGCCAGATATTCATCCTGTACAGCGTACATCAGCATGTCGCTGATGGAAAGATCTGTGTCATTTAGAGCTCCGACAGCTCCATAGCCTTCCAGTGAGAGCGCCTCATCTTCAGAAAGCAGTGGATCTGGATTCATATCTACAGTATGGTCCACTTTTTGTGTTACTTCTTCAGGTGAGACATCAGGAACTGTTGATGTGTTCTCGGATTCAGACACTGGTGCTTCTTCGATTTCTAGAGCTGTTTCACCTGCACATCCTGTGGCAAGAAGTAGAGTGAATGCGGACAGGATGACGAGGGTGAATAATAAGATGTACTGTTTTTTTAAACTTACTGTTCTTTTTTTCATTTTCATTACAAAGTCTCCTTCATTTGTTTTAATATAAGTATAGAAAGATTTCATGTCGAAATCATGTTATTCGTCGTATTAAAATATGTTATCTGTTCATCAGTGAATAAGATCATGAACAGGGATAAGTGAAAGGTGATCATAATGAAAGGAATATTTATCGGCAGTTCAGACTATATTATAAGAATGCTTCTGGTCGGAGTGCTATCCTATTTTCTCCTGATTCTTATTATCAGAATTACAGGAAAAAGAACCTTGTCCAAAATGAATGCATTTGATCTGATCATCACGGTAGCACTTGGGTCAAGCTTTGCCACGGTTATTCTTGATACATCCATTGCGCTGCTGGAAGGGATGGCGGCGCTGGGACTTCTAATTCTTCTGCAGTACGTAATTACGTTTACCTCTGTCAGATCTAAGGCTGTCAGAAAACTGATTAAATCTGATCCTACTCTACTCTATTATCATGGACTGTTTATTGAAAAGAACATGAAGAAAGAAAGAATTTCGAAAGATGAGATCGACCAGCATGTCAGAAATAATGGATACAGCAGTTACAAGGATGTATCCGCGGTAGTGCTGGAGTCAGATGGTTCTCTTTCTGTACTGGGTTCAGATGGAGATCTCCTTCCGAAACAGTAGTTGCAGCTGACTTGAACTGAAGTTCGGGGAACATAACCTGAAGAAACCGATAGTAGGGGAAAATAGAATTATTCAGGGAAATGAAGAGAGCTTTAAGATATAAATTCTGAAGATTTCTTCATTTTCTGTGCAAGCCAATTAAATTAAAAAATTCATTCATCATTGTTGCTGAAGTTTTCTCGACAGAAGGTAATCATCTCATTTTTGGCTAATTTCATAAAACTTAAGTGTACATTCATGAATAAAGGTTCAAATGAAGAAAATTACTGGTTATTCATCTTATGAAAAGTATTTTCAGAGTATATTATAATATAATAATAGAATTCGTTGTGATATAATCAGTTTTAAATGCAACTGCACACAAAGTGATATACAGTAAACGATAAAGTCAACAAGACAGAAATGTTATGCGTTGATTGTCCTGATTTTAGATGGATCAAAAAAAGAGTCTGAGAATGGAGTGTAACCTATGAGTCTGCTTATGAATTTCAACGATCCAAGATTTGTGACCATAGCCCAAAGAATATTTCAGGAACAGTTTAAAAGAGATCCAAAACTAGAGCGTGAAATGGATGAGAGAAGAAAGAGAAGGATGTATGACGATGTTATTTATAATATCAGTTTTCTCATGACTTCTATACATTTCACTGACGAGAAGATCTTTCAAGGCTATGCAAAATGGATTTACGAACTCCTTTGCAATCTCATGAAGGATATTGACCGTGACAGAATCATGGTGATGATGACAGATCATTATAGGATCATGGATGAGATTTTCAAGGCTGATGCCAAGGATTTATTGACAGAAGAAGAAATCGAAAAAGCATCTCTTTACCTCCATGCGGCGATAGAAGCAACAGAGAAAGCGGTGACGGATATTACATTATCTTCAGCGTTTACAGACGGAAATCACTATGAGATCAGAAGAACTTATCTCAATGCGATTCTAAAAGGCGAAACGAAAGAAGCTTACGGCATCATAGAGGATGCAAAGAAAAATGGACTCTCAATCCTTGTGATCTACGAAGAGATTCTTTCAAAAGTGATGCATGAAATAGGCGCTTTATGGCATAAAAATATGATTACAATAGATAAGGAACACTATGCCACTTCTGTAACGCAATCCGTCATGTCAGGGTTCTACAATGAAATCTTCAGCAGACCAAGAAAGAAGAAGTCACTTCTTTCCTGCGCGGTAGGGAGTGAACTCCACGAGATGGGCATAAGGATGCTGTCTGATATCTTTGAGTACCATGGGTGGGATACCTTTTATCTTGGGGGAGCAT
>DATIRH010000445.1:0-6587 GCA_035469845.1 Proteiniclasticum sp.
GGAGTAATCTATTAAATATATAGTATTAATATTTATAGCATGTGTATGTTCATGATAGAAATAAAGATTTATTTATTAAGTCTGAGTATTAAATGGAGGCGGATTTATGTTTCGGTAATCATTCTATTCTGAAAATAGCATGCAAAGTCAGAAATTCTGAATATCATTATTGAGATATAGCAAAGTGGATTAAAAGCATCAATGCTTAAGCAGAGATGCTTCTTTTTATTAGCTCTGAAAACTATCAATTTCTCATCACAATAATGTGTATGATGTCTAACTTGCTAGAAAGTTAATAATATTTAAACTTTCTAGAATATAAGAGAATACACTAGTTAAAATATTGACAATATACGACAATTGCAATAAAATTTTATTACGGTATACATTTGTATGTGAGTTAAATACACAAATAAGTATGTTTGGTGGTGTCAGCATGAAGAAGAATGTAAAGAGATGGACAGGTTTTATCCTTTCAGCTGCAATCCTTATTACAGCAATGATTCTTCCACCGCTAGGAGGACTCAGTACGGAGTCCATCCGAGCTCTGGCCATTTTAATGGTGACCATGATATTTCTGGTCACTGAACCTGTCCCTGTCGGAATCACAGCACCACTTCTCATCATTTTATTATCCCTTATGAATGTAGTAACACTACAGGCTGCACTCAGCAATTCCATGACTACGCTGTTTCTGTTTCTTATGGCCTGTTACGGTATTTCGTCTGTGCTACTTAAATCATCTCTTCCCTATAGACTGGCTTACTATCTTCTCAAAAAAGCCAGAGGGAAATCCATATGGATCATCGGGGCATTCATGCTTTGTACAGCAGTGATTTCATCACTCGTTTCAAATGTTCCCTGCGCGCTGATCGTTACAGGAATCTGTACAAGAGTACTGGTGGCCATGGGAGAGAAACCCGGTGAGAGCAGACTGGGAAGAGCGCTGCTTCTTGCAGTTCCTTTTGGAGCCGTATTTGGTGGTATGATGACCCCTGCGGGAAGCTCACTTAACATTTTATCCATGCAGCTGGTGGAGCAGGCCACTGGAATAGATATTTTATTCATTGAATGGATGATGGTCGGCATACCTCTTGCCCTTGTGATGATCACCATATCCATTCCTGTTCTGAAACTTCTTTTCAAGCCTGAAGACATCTCACCGGAAAAAATGGAGATGGCACTGGCAGAGGTGCAGCATGATAAGAAACTGACCAGATATGATACCAAGGCCATACTAATTTTAAGTGCTACCCTTATTCTCTGGATCCTGACATCATGGATTCCATGGATCAATGTCACCGTAGTTTCAGTGCTTGCGCTTGTTTCATTCTTTCTTCCGGGACTGGATATGCTGTCGTGGAAAGAATATTCAAGAGAGTGTGGCTGGGATACCATTCTGATCTGCAGCGCAATACTATCCGTAGGTGCCGCACTTGTATCCACAGGTCTTACAGACTGGGTGGTATCTCAGGTTTCTTCCGTTTTTGTCGGAACAGGAATTTTCATCTTTATTATCCTGATTGCTGCCATAGTGAACTGGACACATCTACTGATTCCTACAGCCTCAGCAATTGTAGTGCTTTATGCGGTAGCTTTTGCAGGCCTCGCCGTGTCTCTTGGCATCGATCCACGTATCGTCACGTTTTCAGTGGCTGCCATGTCAAGCTGCGTACTTCTTATCCCCTTTGATCCAGTGGTCATCGTGGCTTATACCACCAGATACTTTAAAATTAAAGATCTCTTTACAGCTGGTGTGATCGTATCCACCATCTGGACACTTCTACTCGGAGTATGGCTGCCGATTGTTTTCAGTATTATTTAAGAGGAGGGTTTTAAGGATGCGTGAAATGTTTCCTTTGACTATGTCGCAATATACATTGATTGTAGGCTTGATTTCTAATTCCGATCGTAAAAACAGCAGACGTTTAAACACACTGACCTGCTGCTTTGAATGGAAAGAAGGTAGTGAGGAGCTCCTTAATAAAATTGGAAACTGGATACTTGAACATAATGATGCGTTCAGACTTAGGCCTGTATACAGATTTCCATGGAACTGGAAACAATATATTGAACCTTTTGAAGAGAAAAAATTACCGCTAGAATACTTTGATTCAGACGAAGAGTATGAGGACTGGTTGATGGAAGCTAAGGACAATGCCGTTCTTCTTTTAAAGGATCCGCTGTATGATTTCAGGATTCTTGCAAGACATGGGAACCGGTATACCCTCTGGATCCAGATGAATCATTTCGTGACGGATGGATACAGCATCAAACTCATCGCGCAGCAGGTCCGTGCATTGGACAGGCATTTCAGAGAAGGTGAATCTCTTCTGCTTCCAAAGCCCGGATCGTACCGCGATTATGTATTGAAGGAGAAAGAATATCGAAAATCCCCTCAATTCAAAGAAGATCGAGCCTACTGGAAAAAAGTGTTCCGCTATCATAAGGATTATTCATCTCCCGGTGGTGCAAGGTCCATGCATATTGAATGCGATTCAGAGTCTATGACCATCGACGGGAAGTTATACAAAGATCTTGGCATCTTCTGCAAAGACCATGGAATATCAGTCGCTTCTGCGCTTATGTCCAGTGCGGCAGTTACAGCCCATGCCATTAAAGGGTCCACTTATTTTTCCATGGCATCCTTGAGCTACGGCAGGCATGATGGAATAACCAGACGGACCATGGGTGCCATGATGAACAGTCCGGTTATGATGTTTCGCGTGGACAAGGACGAATCCTTCACTGATTTCTGTGCCAGAAACTATGAGCAGAATTTAGAAATGCTGCGTCATATACGTTACAGCAATCTGGATTTCACGCCTCTTTCCTATGTCCTTTGTACGCTTCACGGGATGAACTATAATCACAGCTGGATTCTGTTCTCCAATATGGATTATGAATCCGCTTTTCTTGATGGAGAACCAAAAGGACGCATGTTCTGGTCAAACACGAATGTATCGCAGTTCTATGTGGCGGTTTTCGATATACCGAAGGAGGATAGGGTCACAATTGAACTCAGATATCAGAGCAGACGCTTTAAAGAAGATGAGATCGCTAAGCTCCTGGCTGCCTATCGCAATATCCTCTCCGTCATGATCGAGAATCCGAATCAGTCGCTGAAAGAGCTGCTGAAATAAACAGAGGAGGTTTTTTATGATACTGGAAGCATTGAAAAAACAGGCACAGACTGATCACATCTGCGCAGTTGATGAGAAAGGCAAGATGCTATCTTTCAGGGACCTCCATAGGCGTTCAGATGCACTTGCCTCCTATTTTCTTGATCGACTCCCACCAAAAGCTCCAGTACTTCTCATCGGTGACAAGGAAAATGATATGCTGACCTGTCTTTTCGCCTGTATGAAATCAGGCCGTGCCTATGTGCCACTTACAGTTACGATACCTGAAAAGCGAGCAGCCTTCATAGCGGATGATTCTGATGCAGCACTCATCATCGCTTTTCATACAGATCTTCTGTCATCTTCGAAATTGCCTCGCTTATCAGAAGAGGACGTGGGCGATATCATCAGGCGATATAAAGATACAGTTCTCGAGGAGAGCAGCTGGATCCGCTATGATGACATGATGGCGCTGTTATATACTTCTGGCAGCACGGGATCGCCGAAGGGCGTGATCAACTGTCTGGGTGATCTGGAGAATCTGTTTCTTGCACCTGAGAAGTATTATATCGGTGGTCCGGGCATGCGTGTCATGAATAACTTCTCCTATATGTTTTCCGCGCACATGCAGCACGTCTACCGAACCATGACACTTATGGGGTCGGTCATGTATGCAGTACCAGGCTCTATACAGAAGGATGTCAGAAAGCTCATGGATTATTATCTGGAAATACGTCCGGACTATCTGGGCGTCATTGCAACCACCTGCGCGATGCTCCTGACTGACAGCCGGTTCAATGAGAAGGAAATGCCGGATCTTAAAGGAGTTGCCTTGGCTGGGGAAGTATGTTCCCGTAAACTCATTGAAAGTCTCTTTCAGCGTTTTCCAGACATCACCGTCCGCATCCAGTATGCTTCCACAGAACTTACCACCGTGGCGGTGGGAAACTCCATTACAAAGGAAGAATTCGACCTCATCGAGACGGAAGTGATTCCAATTGGAAAGCCTGTGCCATCCATCGAGGTCAAACTCTGGGATGAAGAAGGAAGGGAAGTTCCTGATGGTGAGAAAGGGGAACTGATTGTCCTGTCAGAAAGGCTTTGCGACGGATACTGGAAACAGGAGGACCAGACGTCGCAGTCGTTTTTCACTTTGCCTGATGGAAGAAGAGGATTCCGTACCCGTGACCTTATGGTCCGCCGGGATGGACTGCTCTACTATGCTGGAAGACTGGATAATCGGATTAAAATCGGTGGGAATCGCGTTGAACTGGAAGAGGTGGAGTCTGCCATATCATCGCTACCACTGATTCATCAGTGCGTCGTAAGACCTGTGCATGGACATGATGACAGGGTGATTTCCCTTGTAGCCTACGTAACGCAGACGGATTCTTTGAAGAGTCATCTGGAATCCGTCATCACTATCAAGAAATCACTGAAAGAGATTCTGCCTTCCTATATGATTCCACAGAAGATCGTTATTCTGACTGAATTTAAAACAAATACCAGCGGAAAGATAGATCGTGCAGCGGTCCGAATGTATCATGAAGAGCAGATGAATGGAGTAAAGCTGCTGGAGAGTCAACAGCTGTAGCTTTAGAGTTTATTCTCATAGAGAGCTTTGTCTGAATTACCGAGGGGGGAAATAGAATGAAAGATTACAGAAAAATCGTAGGAGATGCGCTCAGTGATGCAGTTGGTATCGAGATTGAAGAGGGGCAGTACGGTCTTGACCTCATAGAACACGGACTTGTGGATTCCCTGGCCATGATGAATATCATTATGCATATGGAAGAGAACCTGGGACAAAGGATCGACAGCAAAAATTTCACCAACGATGATTTCAGATCCTTTAACAGTATCAGGTCATTGATCGAGAAATTATAATGTAAGAAATGTAAGTAAAAGTGAAAAAGATTTTCTGTGCAGTCCCTTGTACTGCACTTTTTTACGTTCTGGATTGAAAGTATACTGCTAATTGAGCAGATTCAGCTTCATATGAGATATAATAGGATAAAGAATTGAAATGAAGAGGAGAAAATACAATATGGAGAAAAAAGTAGTATTGATTACAGGAGGAACCAGAGGGATCGGCTTTGCAGCTGCGAAAAGGTTCGGAAAAGAAGGATATATAGTTGCTGTCAACGGAATTAATATGGATAATGGAACTTTAGCAGAAAAGGAGCTTAGAAATCTGGGCTATGAAGCATTCTATTTTAAAGCGGATGTCACCAAAGAAACAGAAGTAGATGCAATGATGGAAGATGTGATCAAGAAACTCGGAAGACTCGATGTTCTTGTGAACAATGCCGGAGGGCTTGTCGGCAGAAAGCCCATTGATGGGATGGAGACATCTCACTGGAACGCAGTGATGGATCTTAATCTGAACAGTGCGTTCTATGTATCTCGTGCGGCGATTCCGCATCTGAAGAAAAATGGCGGAAGCATAATAAACGTCACATCCATTGCAGCGCAAATGGGTGGCGGACCTGGAGCTGCAGCCTATGCGGTTACAAAAGCAGGCCTTGTCACTTTCACAAGAGGTCTTGCGAAAGAGCTGATTCCTTTTGGTATTCGTGTGAATGCGATTTCACCTGGAACCATAGACACAGATTTCCACAGCAGTACAAGCAGGGAACTTATGGATTCCTGGGTGAAGGGAATTCCCGCAGGAAGACTGGGAAAACCGGAAGACATTGCCAATGCCATCTATTTTGCCGCTTCAGAAGAAGCAGCATTTCTGGTAGGAGAAGTCATACAAGTTAATGGCGGACAGGATTTCAGATAAGAGGAAAGTTATAATAGGATCAGAGCCATGGAGGCTCTGGTCTTTTTGTTTGGCTCTGCATGAAACCTATGTTGAAAATGGAATACTTTTTTTGAAATATGGTATAATATAAGTATATAAAAACGTACAAAGATATCCCTATTACAACCATTGAATGTATAAAGAAAGATATACATTCTTCAGGTTATGCACAGAAAGAAGAGATACTAAGTTATCTGGGGAGGGGGCCAGTATTCATATAAAGTATTACTACGAAACAATCGTAAAAAATTGCGACCCAATTAAAGAAAAGGAGATGAAGTAAATATGGAATATGCTGCCATTATATTACTCGTTATGTTTGTGCTTAACAGTGTAATACTCCTAATTACAAAGGCAAAAAAAATGAAAATACAGAATGCTGGGGGAGAACCAAAAAATATTCCCTTCATAAATAAGTTCTTTCAATATTCATTTGTGCCTACATTTTTCTTGCAGATTCTGCTTAATGTGGAGTTTTATGAGTTTGTTATCTTATATACTTATTTTGCAATAATACTATATATTGCTAATTACGCCTACAAAAAGACAATAAGCAAGGATAATAGTCAAATACTGAATGGATAGGTAGAAGGATAATGTTTTGCATACTTTCTATCTGAGAAACTAAGGGATTCGGAAGAATTCCTTTTATAATG
>DATIRH010000446.1:0-1570 GCA_035469845.1 Proteiniclasticum sp.
ATACTGCAGATGAACGATCTCCATGGGTATCTGGATCTGCATGATGAAGTATATTACGACGACAACGGAGTCACACTGGCCAAAGCCGGAGGACTTCCTAGAATCGCATCTCTGGTAGATAAGATCAGAAAAGAAAATGGAGAACTTCTTTTTTTCGACAATGGAGACACCTTCCACGGGACCTATGAGGTCGTGGAATCAGAAGGATCTGTTCTGGTCCCCATACTGAACCATCTTTCTTTGGATGCCATGACATTTCATTGGGATATCGCCTATGGACCTAAAGTGCTCAAAGAACTAGAAAATGAGCTCAACTATCCGATTCTTGCCATCAACGTCTTTCATAAAGAGACAGATGAACTGTATATGGATCCATACATGATCAAGGAGATCAACGGTACAAAGGTAGCCGTCATCGGCGTTGCATGCAACATCATCGACAAGGCCATGCCCATAAAGTTCCATGAGGGTCTCTACTTCACCAACGGACTGGAAGAACTTCCAGGTTACATAGAAGAGGTAAAAGAAAAAGGAGCAGAGATTGTTCTACTTCTGTCCCATCTGGGATTCCCCCAGGATATGGAGCTCCTCTCGAAGGTCAAAGGAGTGGACATCTGTCTGAGTGGGCATACCCACAACAGAATCCATGAAGTCATAGAGGTCAATGACACTTACCTGATTCAGTCAGGCTCTCACGGTTCCTTCCTCGGAAAACTTGAACTGACCCTGGAAGAAGGAAAAATCAAAGATGTGAATCATGAACTGCTGGATGTGTCTGAAGATCTTCCTGAAGATGAAAAAACAAAGGCTATGATAGAAAAGATCATGGAGCCTCACCGAGCTTATCTGGATGAAAAGGTCGGACAGACGGATGTGATCCTTCATCGTGGTACCAGTCTGGAATGCTCCATGGACAATCTGCTTCTATCTTCCCTCCTGAAAGAAACGGGCGCCGAGCTGGCCTTATCAAATGGCTGGCGTTATGGTGTTCCTGTTGACATCGGACCTGTCACCATGAGAGACCTTCATAATATCATTCCCGTTAATCCTCCTGTTTCCACAGCTGAAATCACCGGGAAGGAGCTTAAGGAATTGCTTGAAGAAAACCTTGAAAAAACCTATTCAAGAAATCCCTTGGAGCAGATGGGTGGTTATGTCAAAAGAGCTTTGGGCATCAGAGTCTATTTCAAAGTGGAAAACCCCAATGGACAGAGAATACAGGAGATCTATGTAGGTGACGAGATGCTTGATCCCGTTAGAGTTTATAAAGCCGCATATGTGACTCTTCAGGGTATTCCCGCCAAATATGGTAGTAATCACAAAAACCTTCCTGTGACGGCCATCGATGCATTGGTTCATTATCTGAAGGATGAAACCTTTGATCTGGATGAAACCGATACGTATATCCTGATCTAGATCAGTTGCAAAAATCCTCCCAAGGGTATTCTTCTTTCTTTTACTGATGAATTCTGTGTAGACTGGACAGAAAAGGAATGAATCTCTTGAATATAACGGTTATAATAAAGAGTATCAGACAAGACAGGAGTTTAGTATGAACAGCTGGAAAAAT
>DATIRH010000447.1:0-4208 GCA_035469845.1 Proteiniclasticum sp.
CCTTTGTAAACGACATTGTAGGAATTCACATCGACATTCAGTTCTGGGAAGTTCAGTACTTCCTTGCCACCGCCGTCAGTATTGAATCTTCTCATGACCGCTTTGACACGGGCAACGACTTCCTTCGGTTCAAAAGGTTTCACCATGTAGTCGTCAGCACCTAGTTCAAGACCGAGTACCTTGTCAAAAGTGTCTCCCTTGGCTGTCAGCATAATTACAGGTGTCTCATAGTCTTTTCTGATCCACTTCAGTACATCGATCCCGTCGATATAAGGGAGCATGATATCAAGTAGTACAAGATCTGGCTTGTAGTCTACAAATACCTCTTGAGCTACCTTGCCGTCAGCGGCCACTTTAGTGTCATAACCTGAACTCTGCAGATACATTTTTAGCACTTCACTTATGTTCTCATCATCGTCAACAATAAGAATCTTACCTATTTTACCTTCCATTTTAAAATCCCCTTTCTTCTCTTGGAATCCTGTTCATTTTTTAAAAAATGAACATTCCTTATTTTTATGATATATGATTTTCAGACTAAAATCATATACTTAACAATTAATTCATGTACTAGGGCAATTGTTAACAGACTATACTTATTATAATCTATTCAAAATTAATTATAGCCTCTGATTCAATATGACTCTATCTCCATTATAGTATCTTACTAGAAGTTATGCTATGCCAACCATCTTTCTTTGTATCCGAAGTGAGTTAATGTAATTTTAACAAATCGGAAGATATTTTAGGCTATAATATATGTGAATATAGTGTCAAATGGAAGGAGATGCTGAAATGATTATTCAAGTGGACAACCTCAGAAAAAGCTATGGCAAACTGCTCGCTCTGGACGACCTCAATCTGCACATCGAAGAAGGAGAAGTGTTTGGTCTACTCGGACCCAACGGCTCTGGAAAAACTACAGCCATCAACTGCATGCTCTCTCTTCTGAACTACGATAAAGGGAGCATCAGAATCTTCGGTAAAGAAATGACACCTGAGTCCTATGATATCAAAAAAGATATCGGTGTTGTCATGCAGAATGTTGCTG
This sequence comes from Proteiniclasticum sp., assembly GCA_035469845.1. Lineage (GTDB taxonomy): Bacteria > Bacillota > Clostridia > Clostridiales > Clostridiaceae > Proteiniclasticum. The sequence goes on from DATIRH010000447.1 coordinate 1,052, forward strand.
TCTTTTCTGAATTGACAGTAGAAGAAAATATTGATTACTTCTGTGGTCTTTACATTCCTGATAAAAAAGAGAGAAAAATTCTGGTGAATGAAGCCATCACTTTCACAGGTCTTGATGAATTCAGAAAGTTCATCCCGAAAAAACTCTCTGGTGGACTGCTGAGAAGACTGAACATCGCCTGCGGAATCGCCCACAAACCGAAACTCATTTTTCTTGATGAACCTACAGTGGCTGTGGATCCTCAGAGCAGAAACAAAATCCTTGAAGGCATCCTGGAACTGAACAGGAAAGGCTCCACCATTGTGTATACATCCCATTATATGGAAGAAGTCGAAACCATCTGTTCCAGGATCATGATCATCGATAAAGGAAAAACCATTGCCACCGGAACCAAGGAAGAACTGAAATCCATGATTCATCTGGGCAAAAAAGTTTCCTTTGAAGCAGAAGAAATATCCAGAGAGCAGATTGAACTTCTAAAAGGGCTCTCTGGAGTGCAGAGCGTCGATCAAAGCGGAACCACAGTACATCTTCGTTCTCTCGAAGAAGACGGAATTCTGGAGAAGACCCTTCTGTTTCTTAAAGAACAGGGCATCACCTACACCAATATTTACTCTGAAATGCCCACTTTAAATGACGTTTTTCTTGAAATAACAGGCAAAGAGCTAAGAGATTGAGGTGAATGGAATGTTTGGACACATATTTAAGTACCGACTGAAGAAGCTCATAAGAACAAAAGAGATGGTCTTCTGGACCTTGGCATTCCCGATCATTCTCTCTATTTTTTTCAACCTGGCTTTTCAGAATCTGGATTCCAGCGAAGGCTTTGATCCTATTCCTTCAGCTGTTGTAGTGGATGAATCCTATGAGAATCATCTTTTTCTGAAAGATGTGCTTAAGGAGGTCTCCCAAGGTGAAGACCCTCTTCTTGATCTACGGGAAGTCTCTCTGGAAGAAGCAGAAAGGCTCCTTAAAGAAGGAGAAATCAGAGGTTATATGACAGCAGAAAATCCCATCCGTCTGCACGTAATGGAATCAGGCCTGTCCCAGAATATCCTCAGACTGTTCCTTGATAATGTCAATCAGACCTTCGCAGTGATTGAGGATGTCACCATAACAAGTCCCGAATCACTGCAACTGGTCATCGCAGAAATTGGAGAAGATAGAACCTATACAGAAGAAAAGGCCAAAGAAACAGCACCACCCAGTCAGATCCTGAACTACTTCTATTCTCTGATCGCCATGAGTTGTATGTATGGAGCCTTTTTCGGAACCGATGAAGTCACTGATATCCAGGCGAACATCTCCGACAGGGCAGCGAGAATCAATGTGGCTCCAGTGCACAAACTGAAGGCATTCATTGCAAGTGCATCTGCATCCTATCTCGTGCTTCTGGTGAATATGAGTATCCTTCTACTATTTCTAAGATTTGTACTTGGCATTGATTTTGGAAGCCGCACCCTGCTGGTGGTTCTTACCACCTTTGTAGGCACCATGACCGGAATCTCTTTTGGTGCCTTCATCAGCTCTCTGGTGAAAAAGGGAGAAAACATAAAGGTGGCCATCATCATCACCGTGAGCATGACAGGTTCCTTTCTTGCAGGAATGATGTATGCCCAGATGAAATACATCGTCTATGATAAAGCACCTATTCTAGCGTACATAAACCCAGTGAATCTGATCACAGATTCCTTCTATTCCCTGTACTATTATGATCATCTGGACCGGTACTTTACGAATATCACGATACTATTGGTCATGACAGTCGTCTTCAGCCTAGGGACTTACATGGTCTTAAGGAGGCGTAAGTATGCAAGTATTTAAGGTGAGCATGAAGGTTCTGAAACGAAATTATCCAAGCATCATAATCTATCTCGTTATTTTCCTGGGGCTTTCACTCCTGTTCGCATCCCAGGGCAGTCAGCAGGAAGAAGAGTATTCTTCTTTCAATACCGTGAAAACCCCTGTCGCAGTATTTCTGGAAGAAGATACACCTCTCGTCCAAGGTTTTCTTCAAAACCTTGAAGAAACCTCTGATATAGTTACCCTGGAAGTTGAGGAGGACATCATCAATGATGCACTCTATTTCAGAATCGTGACCTATGTGATCCGTATCCCAGAAGGATTTACGGAAGATTTCATGAACGGGGAGGACATTCTTCTCACCAAAGAAACCGTGCCAGGCACCGTAACCAATACCTACACCGATTTGTCCGTCAACAGTTTCTTCAGTACGGCAGCCATGTATCTTGCAGCTGATGAAGGCCTTTCTCAGGAAGAGCTGGCCGTAAAAACCAATGAAGCACTGGCGAAGAAAACACCTGTTGAGGTGAAGAGTCTCAACAAAACGGACGAAAATAATTATGCCAAGTTTTATTTCAACTACATGTCCTATTCGCTGGTCTCCATCCTGGTTCTTGGAACCAGCCTTATCATGCTGGTCTGGAAGGACACGGACCTTTACCAGAGAACAGAAGTCTCTCCTCTTAAGAGAAGCAGTATCAGTCTGCAGAAGTATCTAGCACTTTGTGCATTCACCTTACTCACGTGGGTGGTGCTAAATGGAGCCTATTTCATCGTGAACCCCAATAGTACTCTGGATCTGCCTACACTACTTCATGTGGGCAACTCTCTCATCTTTGCATTCACATCCATGGGTATGAGTTTTCTTATTGGAACGCTCCTGAAGAGCAGAAATGCCATCTCCGCTGTCACTAACGTGGTTGCATTGGGTCCTGCCTTTATCAGTGGCGCTTTTGTGCCTCAGGAACTTCTGGGACAAAATGTCCTTAACATGGCTAAAGTCTCACCGACCTACTGGTACATCACAGCCAATAACAGGATTTCTTCAATGACAAGTCTCCAGGAGGCTTCTAATAATTCCATTTTCACCTACATGCTCATTGTTCTCGGTTTCGGTCTTCTCTTTTTTATCCTTTCGGGTATCGCAGGAAGAAAAGCACGACGAAGCTGAAAATTCATAGGACAGAAAATAATTCAAAGCGAGAATGAAAGAAGGACAGTAAGGTTTATCTAAACCTTACTGTCCTTCTTCTATCTGGCATCTATTCTAGTCGAAAAGTTTTGATAGTGGAACATCCTCTGTAATTCTTCTGATGGCTTCAGCAAATAGAGGTCCTACAGACAGACAGGTGAA
>DATIRH010000448.1:0-25694 GCA_035469845.1 Proteiniclasticum sp.
TTTTCTTTCTAAGCAGCTTCGTGTTCAGGAAGTTGAAAAGCTCCACTTTTGAAAATTCCGTACTCAGTTCTGTTCCCAGATCATCAATAATAAGAAGATCACAGTTCAAAAGGAGGTCAAGAAGCTCAAAGTTATCATTGAATTTAACATCTTTCAGGTTTTGAATTAGACCATCTGCCGTACGATAGACCACAAGAAAACCTGCATCAAGCAGTTCTTTGGCGATACAGCTGGAAAGGAATGTTTTTCCGGTTCCTGGGCTACCGTAAAACAGCAGATTGCTGCTTATGGTCTTAAAATTTCTGATATAACCCAGAGTCGATTCCAATATGTTCGACATATTCTCCTTAGGAGAAATCGGATAAGCACCTTCTTCATTCTCATAAAGATCGAGTTTGAAGTGATCAAAGGTGTATTCTCTTATCAGGTCGTTGAAATCGGACGTACGGTGGTAGACATCAATAAGGTTCTTTTTGTAGCATGTACATTTATCCTGCCTGATGTATCCGGTATCCTGACATTTGCTGCAGGTGTAGTGCTGCTCAAGATAGTCCAAGGGATAACCGAGACTACTTAGAATCTCAAGCCGTTTTGCCCGAAGTTCTGTGATCTCATTTTTCAGCTTCGGAAATTCCACCTCGTAATTCACATTTCTTTTAAAATTCAACATCGCAAGTTCCATGCTGAGCTTGGCAATCTTATTTTCTATGTAAGCAAGTTCAGGTGCCTTTCTTTCGACTTCTTCTTTTCTTTTCAGTAAGGAAAGTTTCTCTTTTTCTCTTAACTCCTCATACTTCTTCATGATGAGTCCATGGTAACCTTTTATCATTTATCCCACCCCAATAGTTTTCTTTCAAGGTCGTCATAATCGTATTCGCGTTCGGTAAAGTCCTTGTTCTGATTCTGAGTTTTCTTGGATTTGGTCTTTCTAGGCTTCTTTTCATTGGTTTCGATATCCTGAAGTGTCTTGATACCATCACTGAGCCAGGATCTCAGAATTCCGTTGATATATCCCATTTCGACTTTTCCTAAGGTGTTGAAGCTGATATCACAGGCTTTTAAGATCATGTCGGTTGTGAAACCGAAAGTGTAGATCCATTTTTCAAGAAGATCCTCCTGTGGCTTTGGTACATCCCGGTCGCTGATGCCGAGATAGGTTAATATTTTTCTGTAGTTCATCCATTTTTCTTCATGCTTCTTGATGTTCTGCTGTGCAAGTTCTGCTGTCTTGATTCCCTGACTGTCCCAGTTGATGGCGACGGTCTCAATGTATTTCATGCTGGTCTTACCTTTTAATACACAGTGCTGGACCAGTAGGATAATCACTTCTTCAGAGAGTTCATACTTTTCTTTGAAGTAGAGGAATTTTTCTGCTTCGGAAGAAGAAAGGGGACGGCCCATCAGCATGGATATTTCCTGCAGCATGGGATGCATCGGTTCTGATGCTTTTTCAGGTTCCTTTGTGGTGATGGTTTTGGCTTCTGTTTTCTTTTGTGATTCTGAAGCTACCACATGAGGGCTTACAAGACTTTGGCTTTCTTTGATTTCTATGGACATACTGCCATGAGCATCGATGGTGTGAAGGGAAACCAACCCCACCTGATCCCAGTATTCCAATGCTTTCAGGATATCAGTCTCCAGAAGACCTAAAATTTCCGCAAGAAAGGTGGTGGATACGCCATCTTCTCCGATCTGAGTGTACCGAAGAAGTGTGATATACACTTTGACATATTCGCCTCTGGCTTTGGGCATATAATAATCCACAAAATTTGCAGATAGAGTAACTACATTCGATTTATAAGGTCTAAGCATAATGGTGCTCATTTAAATATCTCCCCGTTTGTGTGATAAGAAAATTATAACAAATAACAGCAGGAAAATTCATCTTTACACAAATTTTCTAAGCCTTAAGTAAAAATATGGGGCCTCTTAAAGGCCCCATTCTATTTATTATGATATGACATTGGGATCCTTAAGTGGTATGGTTGTCACCACAGAATCCTTTCTGAAGTTGAAATTCTTCCAGAGCTGAAATCTGTCGACTTTAAATTTACTGCCGGCGCTTTTCTTCAGGACATTCTGGAAACTGCTTAAGTCTTTCGTAATTCCACCGTTATATAGGACTAGCTGAACCGTATCCTTTGACTCGATCTCTTCTTCCGCCCTGACTGAAAAGCCATGGAGTCCGAGCATTGTATTGAAGTTACGGGAGAGGCTTTTTACATACCCGAAATTACTCACTTCAAGGCCGATGGTTTTTGTGCTCTCATCGAAGGACAGGTTACCTTGAACATCAATTTTGAAAAATTTGATGGGTTTAGAGATTTCGCTAATGATTTCTTCAAGTTTCTCCAAGTCTGGATCTTCGATGGATTCCAGTACTACACCGTAAAACGATGTTTTCTTTTTCGGCTTTATTTTCTTTATGAGATTTCTGGTGGAACTTTCTATGACTTTACCAGATTCCTTGTCAAGAAGTGCTACAAGATAATATTTCATCTACTGCTGCCTCCGCATATGTTTTTGTTCATTATATCATAACTTTCATGACGTGTTTGATTTTGTCTTCTACGAGAAGCTTTCGAATCTGGTCTATTTTGTGAATGTTATTTTATATAGATTAGGTTGGAATGCCGTATCCCTTGGAACTGATGTATTTCGCCCATTATATAAGCGCTGGTAAAGTTTACAATTAATACCAGTATAATAAAAAGATTTATGATATAATATATTGTGGTATTTCATCATGGGGTAATCGAAGAAAAGGCTTGAATGTCATCAGATTTGTATAATACAGAAGAAGGTACCCATGCCTCGAGAAAAGCCTGAAAAAGTAAGAATAGTAAAGGTGGAAAAAATGGATAAATTAATTATAAATGGCGGACAGAAATTACATGGCGAAGTGGAGATCAGCGGAGCAAAAAATGCTGCGGTTGCGATATTACCGGCTGCGATTATGGTATCCCATGGAATAAGCGAAATAGAGAATATTCCGGATATTGACGATGTCCATTGTCTGGAAAGAATCATTGAATCCATAGGCGGAAAGATTGTTAAAAATGGCAATACATATTCTATAGACTGCACTGGTGATCTTAAAGTAGTGGCTGATATTGAAGATGTAAGCAAGATGAGAGCCTCCTACTACTTAGTGGGTGCACTTCTTGGAAGATATAGAAGTGCAAAGGTGGAGCTTCCCGGAGGTTGTGCCATCGGCGTGAGACCCATGGACCAGCATATCAAGGGATTTGAAGCTTTAGGAGCTAAGGTGACCATGGATCACGGTTCAATCACCGCAAAGGCGGACCGACTGATCGGAACCAATATCTTTTTCGATGTTGTTTCAGTAGGAGCGACAATCAATGTAATGCTGGCAGCAACACTTGCTGAAGGTCAGACCATTCTTGAAAATGTGGCTAGAGAACCTCATGTAGTTGATGTTGCAAACTTTTTAAACACAATGGGTGCTGATATCAAAGGTGCTGGTACAGATGTGATCAGAATCAATGGCGTCAAAGAGCTGAACGGCTGCACTTACAGTGTAATTCCTGACCAGATAGAAGCAGGTACCTATATGATCGCTGCAGCGGCATGTGGAGGAGAAGTGACCATCAAGAACATCATTCCAAAGCATATGGAATCTATTTCTGCAAAACTGGAAGAGATGGGTGTCATCATCAAAGAATATGATGATAGTCTTGTGGTGATTTCAGATCCCAAGAATTTGAAATCTTGCAATGTCAAAACCTCACCGTATCCTGGTTTTCCAACAGATGTTCAGCAGCCGATGAGTGTCCTTATGAGTATCGCCAAAGGCAGAAGCATCATCAACGAGAGTATCTGGGAATCAAGATTCAAACATATGGATGAACTGAAAAAAATGGGCGCCTGTGTCCTTGTTGAAGGAAGAACGGCAATCATTGAAGGAATAGAAAAGCTCTCCGGTGCCAATGTAAGGGCAACGGATCTACGGGCTGGTGCAGCAATGGTCATTGCTGGTCTTATCGCTGAAGGAAAGACAGAAATCAGTGACGTTGAACATATCTATAGAGGATATCCTAATATTGTACAAAAGTTCGAAGCGTTAGGTGCAAATATTTCTGTCATTAAGTTGTAGGAAGTGTAGATATGGTTTTTTGTTCATTGTATAGCGGTTCCAGCGGAAACAGTATTTTTATCGGTTCAGAAAAAACAAAAATACTTGTGGATGCGGGATTGACTGGTAAAAGTATAATCAGCGCGCTGGAAAACATTGGTGAAAATCCCTGTGAACTGAACGGGATATTAGTAACCCATGAACATAGTGATCATGTGAAAGGGGCTGGAATCCTTTCAAGAAAATTTGACCTTCCGATCTATGCCAATGAAAAGACTTGGATTGCCATGGAAAATTATCTTGGGAAAATAAGTGCCCACAATATAAAGATTGTAGAGAAGGATTTTACCATCAGAGATATGGAAATCTCTTCCTTCAGAGTTCCCCATGATGCGGCTGCCTGTAGAGGGTATACCGTTACACAAGGCGGAAAGAAAATCAGTATCGCCACGGATATAGGCGTTTTTACAGAAGAAATCAGAAAAAGTATTCTGGAGTCGGATCTGGTGCTTCTTGAGAGCAATCATGATGTTGAAATGCTGAAGTTCGGTCCTTATCCCTATGATCTGAAAAGAAGAGTGCTTAGCGAGGTAGGACATTTATCAAATGTGGATGCCGGGAAAGCAGCACTGGAGATTCTTAAATATGGAAAAAAGAAAATCATCTTAGGTCATTTATCAGGAACCAATAATATTCCGGAGCTTGCGTTTAAAACTGTGGAGAATATTTTTCTTGAAGAGAAGCTCTCCATAGGTAAGGGACTTGATGTGGATCTGGCATTGGCGAGCAGAATCCGACCCTCAAGTTATACGGAGGTATAGAGATGAAGATAATGTACAGCTGTCTTGAAGATTACGAGATGGTAATAGATGATTTTATTATTGAGAATGAAACCTTTCCGGTTATAGAAAAGGATGAAGATCACATTTGTGATTACTGCAAGAATAAATCTGCCTATCGGCTGAGAAAAATAGAAGAAGTAGCGGATAACAGCAATAGCATGGTATAATGACAAAATATAATTACAAGTTTGAAGGAGAATAGAACATGAATTTATACAAAAGTTGGAATGACATGGTAGTAGACTATGTGAAGACAAAGGGAGAGAAAGCGTTTTGGGAGGAATATTCTAAGGTTGAAGGTGGAATTTACACAAAAATTCTTGATAATCCTTATGAAAAATTCACTTATAAAATCGGTGATCTTGCAAAAGAAATGAAGTCAACAAATGAATTTGTCATGGGATTCACAGATGGAATCAATGATTCCTTGAATACACAGCTGGATCTTGAAAATATCAGTGCTGATGATGAAATCACATTGGATATCAATCTGGAAAAACTGTACTACAATATGCTGGATGCAAAAGCGGAATATCTGTATGACATTCCTGCATGGGAAAATATTCTTACTGAAGAGAAGAGAGAAGAAATTCAGAAAGAACTGAAAAATTCCAGAACCATAATAAATGAAGATAAGATTGGTAGAAATGACCCATGTCCATGTGGAAGTGGCAAGAAGTATAAAAAGTGCTGTGGCAAAGTTTCTTAATTAATATTGAATTACAGGGCATTATGACATTTAATGGGAGACTTCGTGACTTAGAGTAGCGGAGTCTTTTCTGTTTTCTTAATTTTTTCATAAGAAAAACTGCTTTTTTCTTTTTTGATACCAATTGAAACTTATTGAAGCGTATCATGTTATGTAATGACGTAAATAAAGGAGATGAAGAGAAAGTAATGATAGTGGACAGTTTCTTGAAAAAACTGACACCCATAAGTATTCTGCTTGTCATGACCATCTTCTTTAGTGCCTGTGGAAGTAAAGAAGATGGAATCACAGATGAGCCTACTAGCCAGACTATAACAGAGCAGCAGAATGAACTGGAAACCTACAAGGAATTCTTCAGTTCATCAAAGACATTGTCGATTCTGGCAACTGATCTATGGAAGACAGATCCGACCCTTCATGAGGAGTCCGATTTGTCATTATATAATGAAGCGTATCAATCCTATCTGATTGTGCTTACGGATGAAAAGAGTTCTTTTCCTGATGACATGAATATTGATCTCTATAGTGAGCTTACAGCAGCAGCTGCAACGGAAGAGCTTCAGGAAGCGTCTGTGACTGAGAGTGAATCTGTGAAAGTAGAGGGACTCGAGGGCAGAAAATTCTTTGTAGAAGGAATTATCGACGGGACATCTGTAACTTACCTGTTTCTCATACTGGAAAACAGTGAAAAATATGTTCAGAGTGTACTCTGGAGCTTCACTGAAAACATTGAGAATAATGAAGCGTATTATGATGATCTCATAGGATCGGTTAAAATTCATGAGGTGGAAAGTGAAGACTAGAGCAGAGATTGATATCATAGCGGTGGGAAAGCTTAAAGAAGAGTACTTGAGAAATGCACAGGAAAAGTTTCTTAAGGAACTGAATCAGCGAGCCCGCATCAACGTGATTGAAATTAAAGACGAGAAAACAAAAGAAGGCGCATCTGACAGAGAACTTGAACGTGTGAAAAATCTTGAGGGGAAGAGTATCATCAAGCATCTTGATCCGAGAGGGAAAATCATCGCAATGGATCTTAGCGGAAAGAAAACAACGAGTGATGAACTAAGTAAGATACTTGAATCCGAGCTTCTGGATGGACAGAAGATCCAGTTTGTCATCGGAGGAAGCTTAGGTATTTCTTCGGAGATTCTTGCAATGGCTCATAAAAGGATTTCCTTTGGAGCCATGACCTATCCGCATCAGCTTTTTAGGGTGATGCTTCTGGAAGAACTGAAAAAGTCGATTTAGGGGTTACCCTAAGAATAGAGGAGATGTAACAGATCATGAGTGAGGCTAGAATGACTAGAAGAAAAAGACAGAGATATAAGACATATCTTGAAGGACTGAATCTGCTGCTGTTTTTGTTTGGCACCATTGTGTTTATGGAACTGATTTTGCGAGTGAATACGGAAGCGATTTTCTTTAATGCCGGACTTGTATATTCCGTTCTTTTTGCTGGGGTGGTTTCCCTGGCAGTCTACCTGATTTCAGGATTTTTTAAAGGAGGTGCAAGGACAGCCATCATCAGTGTAGCACTGGGATTGATGACTCTGCTTTTTGCATCACAGCTGATTTATTATAAGATATTTAAAACATTTTATACTGTATATTCTGCTGGAAACGGTGCCCAGGTACTGGAATTCATCAATGATATTTTCTTTACCATGGCAAAGAATGCGGTATGGCTGATTCTACTCTTTCTGCCGCTCATTGTATTTGTGGTTCTGATCAGAAAAAGTGATAAATCATATTATTCATCCAGCTGGAAAGAAAGAGGAATGCTGACGCTGATGCTTGTGATTTTCTTTGGCGGAGCCCTTGGTGGAATCCGTCTGGGTGACAAAGAAGTCAATTCCGCTTATGACATGTATTATAGAAACAACTATCCTGTAGCCTCAGTGAATCAGCTGGGACTTATGACAAGCATGAGAATTGACCTCCAGAGAACAGTATTCGGCTTCGAGCCCACTATTGCACCTCCGCCAATGGTAGAGCTTCCTGAGGATTCAGAGAATCCGGGATCATCAGAAGGGGAAGAACCTGAGGAAACACCGGGAGAAGTAGAAACTCCAGTGGAGGAAGAACCCATTGTCTATGAAGAGAATGTGATGGATATTGATTATGAAACGATCATCAATGAGACAACAAATGAGGATCTGAAAAATATGCATATCTATTACAGCAACCGACAACCGACCATGCAAAATGACTACACCGGAAAGTTTGAAGGATACAATCTTATTCTGATCACAGCAGAAGGATATTCCCATTATGCTGTGAATGAAGAGGTCACGCCTACTTTATACAAGATGCAGAATGAAGGATTCAATTTCACGAACTTCTACAATCCGATCTGGGGGGTAAGTACATCCGATGGAGAGTATGTAGCGACAACAGGACTTATTCCAAAAAGCGGAGTATGGAGCATGTACAAATCCGGATCGATATCGATGCCTTTAACCATGGGAAATCAGCTAAGAGAACTGGGATATAAGACCATGGCTTATCATAACCATACTTATGATTACTATAATCGTGATATTTCACATCCGAATCTCGGATATGAATACAAAGGACTTGGGAACGGACTGGATGTCAGGGCGACCTGGCCGGAGTCAGATCTTGAGATGATGGAGATTACAACAGACGAGTATATGAACGATGTGCCTTTCCATACATATTATATGACGGTCTCAGGGCACATGAGATATTCCTTCTCAGGAAACTTCATTGCAAGCAAAAACAAAGACCTTGTGCAGGACCTTCCTTATACTGAGGCTGGCAAAGCCTATATGGCCACACAGATCGAGCTGGACCGTGCACTTGAGCATTTACTCAAGAAACTGGAAGAAGCCGGTGTGGCTGATAAGACGCTCATAGCAATCAGTGCGGATCATTATCCCTACGGACTGGAAATGAATGAGATCAGTGATCTTGCAGGGCATGAAGTGGAGTCCAATTTTGAACTCTACAAATCAAGCTTCATCTTATATGCAAAGGGAATGGAACCTGAAACCATTGACCGTCCAGTATCAAGCCTTGATATCATTCCGACCATCTCAAATCTCATGGGACTTGATTATGATTCAAGACTCATGATGGGGATTGATATGTTCTCCGACAATGATCCATTGGTGATCTTCAACAACAGAAGCTTTATCACGGATAAGGGAAGATATAATTCCGTGACCAAAGAGTTCACCTTGAATGATGGTGTTTCCATGACAGACGAGGAGATCGCAGAGTACAGAAAAGCTGTTTCCGCTGAACTGGAACGTCAATTCTACTATTCAGCCATGATAATCGATACAGACTATTATTCTATAGTGGTTGATCGTTAAGAGAGAAGAGTAAGAAAGAGAACGCAAAGTTGCAAAATCGGGGTTTATCCATAGGATAAGCCCCCTTTTTATATCTTAAGAAAGGGTGAAGGTTTGTGTTAAATTTTGATGTGTTGTGCTGAAACCTCTAGAATAGAAGATATAGACTTGAAACAATCAAAAAAGATTACAAAATGTATTTAAGTGATTGGAGAAAAAATATGAAGATTAGTGTAATTGGATGCGGCAGATGGGGATCTTTCATTGCCTGGTACCTGGATAGGACGGGCCACGAAGTGACTCTTTATGCTAGAGCAACATCAGAACATATGAAGCGCTTTAAAGAAGAGAGAACCAATGGTCTTGTGACCTTACCAGAAACAGTAAGACTTGAAACGAACCTCAAGACAACACTGGAATCGGAAGTGATTATTATTTCTGTACCCTCCCAGAGTCTGAGATCATTGATGAAAGAGATTGAATCCCATGGAACCAGAAACAAAACCTTTGTACTTTGCATGAAAGGTATGGAAATTTCCACCGGCAAGAGACTTACCGAGGTCATGGAGGAGTATATGGACGTCACTTCAGAAGTTGCGGTATGGCTTGGACCAGGACACGTTCAGGAATTCTATAGAGGCATACCCAATTGCATGGTCATTGATTCCAGAGATGAAAAGGTGAAAGAGATGCTGATTGAGTCATTTTCATCGGATCTGATCCGTTTTTATTATGGAAATGATCTCATCGGAAATGAAATCGGAGGAGCAACAAAAAACATCATCGGTATTGCTGCTGGTATGCTTGATGGGCTAGGCCTGTCTTCCCTCAAGGGAGCACTCATGTCAAGAGGGACCAGAGAAATCTCAAGACTCATTGAAGCCATGGGAGGGAATGTATTATCAGCCTACGGATTATGTCATCTGGGGGATTATGAAGCCACTGTTTTCTCCAGTTTTAGTCATAACAGACAATTTGGAGAGAACTTTGTCAAAGGCGAAGAGTACAGTTCTCTTGCCGAAGGCTACTACACTGTAGAAGCCATCATGAAAATATCGGAAAAACATCATGTGGATCTTCCGATATGCAGAGCAGTACATGATGTCTTGTATGGCAGCAAGGATCCGAAAGAGACCCTGAATGGTCTATTTGTCAGAAGTCAGAAAGAAGAGTTTTAGGTCGAGATATAGAAAAAGTCCGACAGATCATAAAACCACTATATCAGTCAGGTTATCAGTATTATTATGAATTTCTTCAGGCTATTATACATTGCAGTTCAAGTATTAAAAAAACAGCTCATTCATTTTCTGAATATTGTACGGAAATAGCACAAAAACCCTTGCACCTTTCAGATATTCAGTATAAGATATATATGTTAGTTAATTAACAAACGAATAAACTAACTTACCTCAACGGGGGAAAACTTATATTTTAATGGAGGGGAAAACAATGAAGAAAATCTTATCATTACTATTGACAGCTTCTATGGTTGTAGGACTTGCAGCATGCGGGAATACAGATCAGGAAACGCCTGAGACACCAGAAACTCCATCGGAGACACCAGCTGAAGAAGAAACCTTAACAGGTAAAGGAGAAGGCTACGGTGGAGAAGTAACAGTAACCGTTACAAAGTCTGGAGATAAAATTACAAAGGTTGTCGCAGAAGGTCCGGATGAAACAGCTGGAGTAGGCACACCTGCACTGGAAGAACTTCCTGAGAAATTTGTGGAAGCCAATTCAGCGGACGTAGATGTCATCGCTGGAGCAACGGTTACAAGTAAAGGTCTAATTTATGCCATGAAGAATGCACTGGATCCCGATGCGAATCCATGGCCGATTGTTGAAGCGGATGAAGATCCGTTAAATCTTGAAGCATCAGATGTTCAGCTCGGTTTCGGAATTTCAAATCTAGGAAGAAAAGGACCCGGAGCAGATGATACAGAGACACAGGTATGGAGCATCAATGAAGTTCTTGCAAGTGTACTCTTTGACGGAGACGGAAAAGTGCTTCATCTTCTTGTAGATCAGGTTGAAGTTGCAACACCGAACTACGATGGAGAAGGAATGCCTCATTTCAGTGGATGGCCTGGACAAGGCGGATACAACATCGATGAAGACCACGATGAAAAGGTTGATGGAGTAACTGAAGATACAGAGGAAAATTTCATAGCTGAAGTAGAAGCCTGGATGACCAAAGGTATGAGAGGCGAAGACTACAAGATGGGTATGAGCACCTGGACAGAACAGATGGATGCTTATGAAGAAACCTTTGTCGGTATGACAGTTGAAGAAATAGAAGAATGGTTTGAAAAATATACATCTGACAGAAACGGACGTCCTCTTAAGGATGGTGCCGAAGATGCAGAAGACAAAGCAAAATATGATGCACTAAGTGATGAAGATAAAGCGATGCTGGCAGATGTGACAACTTCTGCTACTATGAGCTTAAATGATGCTCATGGAAACATCATTGCAGCAATACGTAATGCATACGAGAACAGAATGGGTCTTGAAATAACAGAAGCCGAAGCTACAGGGCTAGGTGTATCCTTTATGCCAAGAGTCGGACCTGGAAAAGACGATCAGGATGTTCCTGTATACAGTCTGAATCAGGTATTTGCAAACACACTTTTCGATGCAGAAGGAAAAGTGGTAGCTATCCATATTGACCAGCTGGAAGTGGCTACACCAAACTATGATGGTGATGGAATGCCTCATTTCAGTGGATTCCCAGGCCAAGGTGGATACAACTATGATGAAAATCATGACGAAAAAGTAGACAGCATGACCGAAGACACAGAAGAAAATTTCTTCAGTGAAATAGAATCATGGGTAACCAAGAGAGCCAGAGGAAAAGACTACAAGATGGGTATGAGCACCTGGACAGAACAGATGGACGGTTATGAAGAAGTGTTTATCGGTAAAACTGTTGATGAAATAGAAGAATGGTTTGACAAGTACACTTCTGACAGAAACGGACGTGCATTGAAAGATGGTGCCGAAGATGCAGAGGACAAAGCGAAGTATGACGCACTCAGCGATGAAGACAAAGCAATGCTTGCAGATGTAACAGCTTCTGCTACCATGAGTTTAAATGATGCTCATGGAAATATCATAGAGGCAATCAAAGCTTCTTATGAAAACAGAGTAGTGATCAATCTGTCTGTAAAATAATTTATGTGATGAGATATCCGGATACCTTAAGGTGTCCGGATATTTTTTGATATAGGAAGTGCGCTATAAAACTTAAGAAACTATTCATGAATCGTTATAGTGAATGTGTTACAGTAAAACAAATACAACAAAGTGGAGTGAGAAGGAGTACGTCATGGGAAAATGGTTTATACGAATAATTGGAGTTCTACTGATTGTCATCATTGCTTCGGGTCTGATTCTTTATTTCACGGATAACCGCTACAGCCTATCGATTAAAAGTTACTATGCGATGAAAAAGGCAACCTCCATGGATCTCAGCTTCGAAAGTAAAATGGGCATGGGGGAAAACAGCATCGGCATCACAGGTGAAACTCAACTCACAACAAGTCCGAAGGTTTCAATGACCGAAGTCAGTATGATTCTGCCCGTTCTTGGTAATTTGAACATAATGGATGTATACACAAGTGAGGATAAAATATTCCATAAATACAATATGTCATTTCTTCCTTGGCAGGAAGGAATGCCGATTCTTCAGGAAGATGCATTCAATCCGGCCATGTTTGGTGAGCTTGACATGAATGTTGAGCTGCTGGATATTTTGAAATTCGCTTCGGTTCTGGATAAGGGAAGTGAGGGTGAGCTGCTGGAATATTACACAACAGATTTCTTTACTGAAGAAGAATTCAAAGCTATGCTTGTCAGTGTTTTAAAGCTTGACGAGACGCAGGTGAAGGACTGGAACATCAAGGCTTACAAAATCAGTTTTGCCTTCAATAAAGAAAAGAAAGAGCTGGAAAGAATTTCCATCGCTTTTGACCATGATATTTCTGAGGTGGTTCTAAGCAATCAGTTCATGCTTACATTGAATGAACTGAACTCCATTTCTGATATTCCAGTTCCCGAAGGATTACCCTTGAGTCAGCCATAAATTGTAAAGATTATTTCACCTGAGGGAGAACAGGTTCTCCACTTTGTGATACAATGAAGAATAGTGAAAATAAATGAAAGAATTTGGGAGAAAGAATGAATATAATTTTTTGTAATATCAACTGGATGAAATATTATAATGGAGTATCAGAAGAAGACAAACCGAAACATGCAGGAGTTCCTGTGAAGGATGATTCGGATGTGTTTGAACAGAATAACTTCAGAGACTTCAATGGCAAGTGCTACGGTTATGTGCGCTCAGGAGGAGATCTGATGCTCGATAAGCATTTCAGAGGCGTACCTCAAGGAGCGAAGGCACTGGAAGGCGTCACCATCGTATGGTGTGCAGCGATCAACGAAGAGGAAGCCCGTATTGTGGGATGGTACCGTGATGCTACCGCCTATAAGGAACTGATCAGTGTACCTCTTTATGAGGAAGAATACATCGATTTCAGCTTTATGGCAGAAGCGAAGAACTGTATCCTCATTCCTGAGGAAGAAAGAACTTTCGTCATCAAGACATCGAAATCTTCGACACCTAGAAAAGGTGCCATCAAGTCCAATATCTGGTATGCGAAATCAGAATACGCTCAGAAGGAGTTTATTCCAAGAGTGACTGAGTATATCGAAGGATACGACGGAGCGTCGGCAATGTCTCTCATAGTGGACCTGAAGGGCAAAATGCCTGAGGATGAGATCAGAGATCTCGATGAATGTCTTCTGAAAGCAAGAGAGTACTATGATGATAAAGAGTACAGACAGGCAATCCTTTATTATAATGCAGCAAGAAAATTAGAGGATTCCTATGATGCATCCTATGAGCTTGCCAATGCTTATTTCCAGCTTAATGGATATGATGAAACCCTTGAAATCGTTGAAAATATGATTTCATTGCATGGAGAAGAAGTTGAACTTGTTGAACTTGCGTTTATGGCGAGTGATATGATTCTGGATATGGAAAAAGCGCCAAAGTATTACAGAAGACTTCAGGAGCTTCAAGGACAGCCACTTACGGATGAAGAGTACTATGAATATTACAATGAAATTCAGTCTTTGAATAGAAGCTATAAGCAGTATATTTAGACGAGGAAAATATGACAGGATTCAATGGGGAGGAAATCTTCATTGAATCTTTTTTTTGGAGAACAAGCATCAGAAAATTTGTTATAATTACAATTAAATGCAGTTAGAAATATC
This sequence comes from Proteiniclasticum sp., assembly GCA_035469845.1. Taxonomy (GTDB): domain Bacteria; phylum Bacillota; class Clostridia; order Clostridiales; family Clostridiaceae; genus Proteiniclasticum. The sequence goes on from DATIRH010000448.1 coordinate 14,251, forward strand.
GTTATGAGGAAAAAGAAAATTGGAGGACAAAATAATATGAAATATAAAGTGCTGCTCTTTGATGCAGATGAGACTTTGTTTGATTTTAAAAAATCGGAAAGACATGCATTTATAAGTACCATGGAAGATTATGGATATGACTATGATGAAGAAATCCATCTGAAATCTTATCATGAGATCAATACAGCTATCTGGAAAGAATTCGAGCAAGGCCAGATCACTCAGGATAAACTGAAGGTGGAGCGTTTCAGACGATACAAAGAAACCCTTCAGCTTCAGTTCGATCCAAAGGACTTTGCAGGAAAATACATGCATCATCTTTCCTATGCATCCTTTCTCTATCCTGAATCGGAAGAACTCCTGAAGAAGCTCCATGGAACGTACATGCTGGCAATCATAACCAATGGACTTACAGATGTTCAGTCAAGGAGAATAAGAAAATCGGTGGTCAGTCATTATTTTGATGAAATCGTGATTTCTGAAGAGATCAAGGTATCGAAACCAGATCCTGAAATTTTCTCTCATACATTGAAGAGACTGGGGCATGAGGATCTTGAGAGTGTTCTGATGATCGGAGACAGCTTAAGCTCTGATATCAGAGGAGGAATCAATTTTGGTGTGGACACCTGCTGGTATAATCCATCAAAAAAAGTGAACATCAGTGATATCAGACCTACCTATGAAGTGGATGAACTCATGGGGATTCTAGATCATCTCTAAAGATTAATATGGTTGAAGCAACGAAGTCAGGTGAATAAACCTGGCTTTTTTCTTGCGTGAAATGTCGTGAGAAGGTTTACAGAAGTGAAGGATTCATTTTTGAATAATTCATAATAAGATTTATCTATTTGAACGAAATTACGCTCAGAAGACATTGTTATCAATGATTATAGGGTATATAACTCGGATTTAATAATGAAGGATATACTTAATTAAATTAATAAAATGCAGGATTATAAATTAGATTATTCATTTATTCGAGATTTCAGGCAAATTAGTATTGACAGAGGGGGCCTCGGTAATATACAATTCATTTAATATTTATTCACAATATAAAGGTTGGAGGTAATCACATGAAAAAAGGATTTATCAAAGTATTAGGTGTTGTTTTAGCGAGTACGACAATTTTAGCAGCTTGTGGAGACAAAGGAACGGAGGTGAAGCTTGCTACAGGAGGAAATACAGGAACTTACTATTCCTATGGAACTGCCATCGGTCAGATCATCGGGGCCAAGGAGGATATTTCTTTCAATATCCAGTCAACAGGCGCATCAAAGGCAAATATTCAGCTCATCGATGCAGGTGAAGTGGATATGGCCATTGTGCAGAATGATGTAATGGATTATGCATTTAACGGTTCAGATCTTTTTGTAGAGGATGGAGCAGTAACCGGATTTTCAGCCATGGCAGCAGTCTATGCGGAAGTGGTGCAGATCGTAGCCAATCCTTCTTCAGGCATTAAGACCATAGCGGATCTAAAAGGTAAAAATGTTTCAGTCGGGGATGCAGGAAGCGGTGTTGAATTCAATGCCAAGCAGATCCTGGAAGCATACGGCATCAGTTTTGATGATATAAACAAGCAGAACCTCAGCTTTGCTGCATCTGCCGATGCCTACAAGGACAGCAAGATCGATGCTTTCTTCGCCACTGCAGGAGCTCCTACAACAGCCATCATGGACCTTGTAACAAGTAAAGACATTCTTATTCTGACTATAGAAGACGACATTGCGGAAAAACTGATGGAAAGCTATCCTTTCTACACAGTTTATGATATCCCAGGAGGAACCTATACTGGCGTAGAGGAAGATATTAAGACGCTTGCAGTGAAAGCGACCTTCATCGTCAGCAATGATCTCGATGAAACCACTGTCTATAATATGACAAAAGCTTTGTTCGAGAATAAGGAAGAAATCACGTCAGCCCATGCAAAAGGAAACGAACTGGATGTAGACTATGCAGTGTCAGGAATATCCATTCCTTTCCACAAGGGAGCCGAGAAATACTTCCGAGAAATAGGAGCTCTGAAATAGGATGAAGAAGAATGTGTATCTCCTGGGAGCAATTCTGCTCCTGGGAGGGATTCTTCTTTTTTCCATGAAGGAGAAAGAGCTCCTTATAAGAGATCAGGATACAGGAAAGATTTATGGGCGTTTTGAAGTGGAGGAAGGAGAGATTTTTTCCATCACTTTCATTCACTCGGTGAATCAGAGCCCTGTCACTGACAGACTGATGATTACAGAAAAAGGATTTGATGCATATGAGACCATCTACAGCTCCTTTGGAGCCGGGGTCCAGACAGAACTCCTGGACGGGGAAAGCTTATCTTATGATCAGGAAGGCAATATGATCATTTCAGACTTCAAGCATTCCTACACATCGCTCAATCTTATTGTAGGTACTGTTAGTGATCATATCCTTACCATTCAGGGTAAAGAAATCAGCCTGAGAGAATTATGCGGGAGAAATACATCTGTAGCAATTGTTGTAAAGAATTAGAAACGGAGACGAGGAATATGAAGAAAACAAAAGATCTGGATAGAATCATAACAGATGGGACAGCAGTGGAAGATCTGTTGGCGGAATTTGACCGTGAATCCAATACGCGACATTTTACTGGAACCATGAAACATATCATAACGGGACTTCTTGTCTCTTTTACGCTTTATGTATTCTGGATGACACTGATCGCCACGCCACCGGAGCAGGTCAGAAGATCTTCATTCTTAGGTCTTCTGATTTTCATCGGATTTCTTATCTATCCGATCAGAAAAAGCCATGCGAAAAGAGTGAACACAATTCCCTGGTATGATGTTGTTTTTGCGTTTACAGGCGGAGGAGCGTTCTTCTATTACGTGCTGAATTTTGAAGCCATTGTGGCAAAAGCTGTAAATATCGGACCCCGGGAGATTGCCATGGGCATCATAGGAACGCTTCTTCTTGTTGAGCTGTGCAGAAGAGTGGTGGGTTTTCCAATTCTGGTTGTTGCGGCCGGATTTGTGACCTATGCTTTTTATTCAGGACATTCTGTAAGAAGAATTGTACACCAGCTTTTCTATACGACAGATGGAATCATTGGAACACCTCTTGGTGTAGCCGCAACTTTTATTGTGCTGTTTATCATATTGGGATCTTTTCTTGAAAAGACCGGGATCGGAACATTTTTCGTTGATATGGCGAACTCCATAGCAGGCGGAGCCTCTGGAGGACCTGCCAAAGTGGCGGTCATCTCCAGTGCGCTGGAAGGAATGTATTCAGGAAGCTCTGTAGCCAATACGGTTGGAAGCGGAAGTGTAACGATTCCTATCATGAAAGAGATGGGATACAAGAGCGAATTTGCGGCTGCAGTAGAAGCAGCAGCTTCCACTGGAGGACAGATCATGCCCCCAATCATGGGAGCCGCAGCGTTTCTTATGGCTGAAATGACAGATACACCCTATGCTACTGTAGCGATGACTGCAATTCTGCCAGCACTTCTCTACTTCTCAGGCATCTTTATCATGATTCACCTGGAAGCCAAGAAGTTAGGCCTTAAGGGTCTTCCAAAAGAAAGTATTCCGAATTTCTGGAAACTGCTCTTTAAGAAGGGCTATCTGTTCCTTCCCATAGTGACCCTAGTCACTTTCATGAGTATGGGACGTACTCCAGCTTATTCTGCTATCTATGCAATACTTACTGCTATCGTCGTCAGCATGTTCAGTAAAGAGACAAGGCTTACACCTAAGACGTTTACGGAAGCTTTGGCAAACGGTGCAAAGAATACCATGGGTGTTGCCATTGCCTGCGCCATTGCAGGAATCATTGTAGGAATCGTCACACTGACAGGACTCGGACAGGATCTTCTGAATGTTCTTATGGGTGTTGCCGGAACAAGTAAACTACTTGCATTGTTTCTAACCATGGTCAGCTGTATCATCCTTGGTATGGGGGTGCCAACAACCGCAAACTATGTAATCATGGCCACCATCACAGCGCCTATCGTCATGAGCATGGGGGTACCGATGCTTGCGGCGCATATGTTTGTATTCTATTTTGGTATTGTAGCGGATATCACTCCGCCTGTGGCACTTGCCGCGATGGCAGGTTCCGCCATCGCAAAATCCAATCCTTTCAAGACAGGCGTTCTTGCAACAAGGCTTGCGATTACAGCATTCATCGTACCTTATATCTTTGCGTACAATCCTGCCATGCTTCTCATTGATACTACAGCACCAGAAGTGGTAAGAATTGTCATCACCTCTCTCATCGGGATATTTGGTGTTTCGGTGGCTATGGAGGGCTTTATGCTGACAGAGATGAAATATTGGGAAAGAATGATCATAGGTGGAGCTGGACTCATGCTGATAGATCCTAATTTCCTTACGGATTTCACCGGAATACTGATCATCTTCACAATGGTATCTATACAGCTGACAAAATCGAAGAAACTGAAGGTCAGTTTAGAAGAAGCTATTTAGAACTTAAGTGAAAATTTAAAACAATGAACCTTTCATGTATTCTATGAAAAGCTGCGATTTTTGAGTTCAATAGTGCTATGATTTAGAAAAGAAATTATATAGTATTAGCAGAATCCATATGAGCGCTTTTCAATGAAATAGGAAGGTGAGAAAAGAAATGATCAGACTGAGAAAATTTGGAATCAGTAGGTTCAGATCTCCTGAAGCGAAAAGAGAATTCCTGAAATACTATGATGTAGCTATTAAATTTCTACCACGCCCAAAAGAAGTTATCGATATTGATACGTCTTTTGGGCGTGCCCGCGTTTATCACTTCGGTGAGGAAGAAAATGAGGGGAAGACCCCTCTCGTGCTGATTCATGGACATTATGCCTCTTCCTATATGTGGTTTCTGAATATTCCAGCATTTATGAAAAAACGTCCGGTGTATGCTTTCGATATGATCGGTGAACCGAGTAGAAGTTTCCAGACCAAGCCCTTCATAAAGTCCATAGACCAGGCTTTCTGGCTTGAAGAGGCTCTGGATAAACTAAAACTTGAGAAATTCCATCTTCTTGGTGCCTCCATGGGCGGCTGGGCGGCAACAAATTATGTGAGGTATTATCCTAAAAGAGTGGCAAGCCTCATACTGCTGGATCCTGTGTTTGTATTCACTTCCATTACACTGGAAACTGTAAAGCAGTTTCTGATTTTCCAGTGGAATAAAGAAAAGATGCTGTCATTTCTACTGAATCAGGATGTTGATATTGATGGTGTATTTATGGGGAAAATTGTATCCACCAGTATGGAGAATTTCATCTTCAGAACAACGGTTCAGAGGAAGATCAAAAAAGCGGATCTGAAAAAGATCAGATGTCCCGTCCTTGCTATCATGGCAGGAGAAAGTATGCTTCATAATTCCGAGAAGGCAGTGAAAGTGGGCAGAGAAACTGTCCGTAATATTGAAATAGAGAACTGGAAGGGCGCTTCTCATGCGCTGAACTTTGAAAAAGACAAGCTGGTGAATGATCGAGTGCGAAGATTTCTGGAGAAGCTCGAAGATAACGGGAAATAAAGGAGAAGAAAAAGCAGCATATCAGAAAGGCTATGGAAATTTGGATGAATAAGTGCTAAGCTGAAAATAAAAGGTCAGAAAATTCAGATGATTAACTGTGGAGGGATGTTTTATGAGAATTATTCTATTGGGACCACCAGGTGCAGGAAAAGGAACTCAGGCAAAATTCATATCGGAAAAGTTCGGCATACCTCATATTTCATCAGGGGATATCTTTATGAGAAACATCACGGAAGGTACGGAGCTTGGAAAAAAGGCGAAGTATTTTATCGATCAGGGTCTTCTTGTACCGGATGAAGTGACCATTGATCTTGTCATGAATCGTCTGGAGCAGGAGGATGTGAAAGATGGGTATCTTTTGGACGGATTTCCAAGAACAGTTCATCAAGGTCAGGTGCTTTGCAAGATGCTTAAAGAAAGAGGGCAAGTGCTGGATGTAGCACTTCTTATTGATGTACCGTCTTCCTACATAAAAGAAAGAATGCCCGGAAGACGTATATGCAAGTTCTGTGGCGCTAGTTACCACCTGCAGTTCAATCCTCCGGAAAATGAAGGAATCTGCAATAATTGCGGTCATGATCTCGTGCAGAGGCGGGATGATCATGTAGAAGCGGTGGAAGAGAGACTCAAGGTATACGAAGAACAGACCAAACCTCTGATTGATTTTTTCAAAGAGAAAAAGATGCTTCTCAAAATCGATGGAAAGAGAGAGATTGAAGAAGTTTCCAGAGAGATTATTGAGAAGCTGGATGTCATCGATAAAAATGAACAAGATGATGGAAATGTGTCTATAGTAAATGAATGTTGAATTATCAGTTAATTCCCTGCATTTTCATAGAAAAACTATGGTTTAGGTGATACCATAGGTGCATAGCATGAAAGACGAAACAGAAAAGTTCGTTTAGTGTAAACACAATCAATATGAAATCAGGAGGTATATCAATGACAAGTTTTAAAGATAAATTTGATACCACAAAGGACAAAGTAAAAGGAAAAACCAATGAGGTTGTAGGTAAAGTTACAGATGATGAATCACAGGAACTGAAAGGTAAACTACAACAGAAGAAAGCTGAAGCTGAAGAGAATTTTGATGAAGCAAAAGATAACGTTACTGATAAGATCAATGATAAGATGGATGACCACGACAGAAAGAAACGCAGATAAACCAAATATAAATATATAACGTCTTTCAACTAATACCCGATGCTAAGGCATCGGGTATATTTTTGCGTTAAAGTATTGAGTTACAATGAATGAAACTGTACTGGTATGAGATATTCAACAAAAAATCTTATGTTATAATTGAAATCAGTGATAAAAATATACTATAGAGGGGACATTAAATTGGAAAGAAAAAACATCTGGTTGAATTATAACGAGAAAGAACTGAAAAAACTTGAAAAGGTCAACAAGGAATACATGGCGTATCTTGATGCTGGAAAGACCGAAAGAGAAGTCGTGAAGATTTCTGCTGAAATGGCTGAAAAAGAGGGATATGTAAACCTGGAAGAAATCATCAAGAAAAAAACAAAGCTCAAAGCTGGTGACAAGGTTTATGCAACTCTTATGAAAAAAGCCATCGCCTTTTTCCTCATCGGAGAAGAGTCCATCGAAAAGGGAATGAATATTCTTGGGGCTCATGTAGATTCACCAAGACTTGATGTAAAGCAGAACCCTTTATATGAGGATACAGACCTTGCTTATCTTGATACGCACTATTATGGCGGAATCAAGAAATATCAGTGGGTAACCATCCCTCTGGCCATTCATGGAATTGTAATCAAGAAAGATGGAACAGCCGTAGACGTTGTCATCGGTGAGGACGAGAAGGACCCTGTGGTCTTTATATCCGACCTTCTGATTCATCTCTCCAAAGACCAGCTTGAGAAGAAAGCGAACAAGGTAATTGAAGGAGATGATCTGAACATCATCATCGGAAATAAACCGCTGAAGGGTGAAGAAAAGGATTCTGTGAAGAAGGGAATTCTGAAACTTTTAAAGGAAACCTATGACATCGAAGAAGAAGACTTCGTTTCAGCAGAGCTTGAAGTCGTTCCTGCAGGCCGTGCCAGAGAGGCGGGTCTTGATCGAAGTATGATTATGGCTTACGGCCATGATGACAGGGTATGTGCATACACATCCCTCGCTGCCATGCTGGAATTTGATTCCGTGAATAGAACAGCTTGTACACTACTTGTGGACAAGGAAGAAATCGGAAGCGTAGGAGCAACAGGTATGCGCTCAAAATTCTTCGAAAATACCGTGGCGGAACTTCTGGAAGCCATGGGGATCTACAGCGAACTCACATTAAGAAGAACTCTGGCCAGTTCCAGAATGCTTTCATCTGATGTCAGTGCAGGTTACGATCCTACTTATGCATCGTCATTTGAAAAGAAGAATGCAGCGATTTTATCCAGAGGAATGGTCTTCAACAAGTTCACCGGGTCAGGCGGAAAATCAGGTTCCAATGATGCCAATCCTGAATACATGGCAGACCTTAGAAGAATCCTTGATGAAAACAAGGTCGCTTATCAGACAGCAGAGCTTGGCAAGGTCGATGTAGGCGGCGGTGGAACCATCGCTTATATCCTGGCACTCTATGGTATGGAAGTCATCGACTGCGGCGTTGCAGTCCTTAACATGCATGCGCCATGGGAAGTGGTCAGCAAAGCGGATGTTTATGAAGCAAAGAAAGGCTATGTAGCATTTCTGAAAAACTAGATAGAAACAATTACAGGGCAGGAATTTCGCTTTGAAATTCCTGCCCTGTTTCTTTAACTATAATCTGATTTTTATACTCTTCTAAAAAACTATTCTAGCCGAGCACTTTATCCAGAAGTCCAGTAGTACTTAAGAGAATGATAAATACAAGAACTGGAACGACGAACTTGATGAGGATTGTCCAGAGCTTTTCAGTTCTGAAGTTTCCACCTTTCTTGATTTCATTGACTGCATTAGGTACACCCCAGACAAAACCTACAAATAGTGCACTGAGCAGTCCACCTAGTGGTAGAAGATAGTAGGAAGTCACGACATCAAGGAAATCGAAGATGCCGTAAGTGTTTCCGTCGATCCAAGGAATGAGGAAGCCGCTCCATGCGCCCATGGAAAGGGATGCACCGATACCGATGACAAACATCACTGCGGTGAAGACTATTACTGATACCTGACGGGACCATTTCAGTCTGTCGATACCGAAAGCTACAGTCACTTCCATCAGTGAGATGGAAGAAGAGATTGCAGCAAAGAATACTAGAATAAAGAAGATCACTGAAAAGACTGCTCCCAGCGGCATACTTTCGAAAACCGAGGGAAGTGTGATGAACATGAGTCCAGGACCTTGACCAGGTTCAAATCCAAATGCGAATACCGCGGGAAGGATTGCAAACCCTGCTATGATGGCAACCAGTGAATCAAGGGCTGGAATGATAAATGCATCTTTTTCAAGGTCTTCCTGCTTGCTGAGATAACTTCCGTAAGTGACCATGCAGCCCATTCCTAGGCTTAGGGAGAAGAATACCTGTCCTAGTGCTGCAACGAAAACTTTCAAAGTGATTTCGCTGAAATTAGGTGTGAGGTAATACTTCAGTCCTTCAGATGCCCCGTCTAGGGTGACGGAACGAAGAACCACGACCATAAGCATGATAAACAGGGCGGGCATAACGATCTTCACTGCTTTTTCTATACCACCAGAAACCCCTCGAATGACGATGATTGCGGTGAGTCCCATAAAAATAAGATGATAGATAATGGGTTCAAGTGGTGAAGAGATGAAATTCGAGAAATAAGCTCCTTTATCGGCACCTACTCCTGTAAAGCTGGCAACGATATACTTTAAGACCCATCCACCCACTACGGAGTAATAGGACAGAATCAGAAAACCTGCAAGGATACCAAAGCCTCCTATGAAGCCCCAGCCTTTCTTCAATTTTCCGTAAGCACCATATGCATCAGAATTCGTGTTTCGACCGATGGCAAGCTCAGCAAGCATCAGTGTGAAACCAAGGATGACAACGAGACCGACATAAACAAGTACGAAGGCGCCTCCACCGTTTTCACCGGCAAGGTACGGAAATTTCCATAGATTCCCAAGTCCCACAGCAGATCCTACTGCTGCCATAAGGAAACCGAATCTTGAGGACCACATGCCTCTTTCAGGTGTCTGATCAGGCTTTAATTGTTGCATAAATAATTCCCCCTTTTTAAATTAAAATTGATAGTTGATTAATAAAACAATGTTAAAACTATCGTTTTTTAAATTTATACCACTTATTATAATAAGAATGATACTTGTTGTTCAACAACTTTCTGATGACGGGAGAACGATTTATGACTATGATAAATTGTTTTTTAAATTTTGTCTTTCAAAGTATCTAGAAGAACCTGTTTTTTATGAATAAATCAAGAACATTAGAAAATTGTTAAAAAATTATCGTGAAATTCGAATGTAAAGCTGATAGTACTTGATGAAAACAGATAGGAATAGATAAATAGAGATAGAGTATAACTATGAAAAAAAGAATCTTCTTCCGCGGTCCATTTTCTGCAGAAGGAGATTCTTTTTTTCATTTATGCATTATTTCAGCTGCTTTATGATGTCACGTACATGAAAGGCCTGATCATCTCTATTGGAGAGTATGGTGCAGAGAAGATCTGTTTCCAGATCATAGTCACTGATCATAGAAATTCCTGGATCTGCACCGACTACATAGATTCTTGTAATATCTGAATCCTTTTGAGCAAGCCAGACACCATAACCATAGAGTTCATCTTCTTCACCAGGACTTTTTGGTAAAAGCATTTCCTTCAACAGAGGATCATGGATGAGTTTACCTTGAAGCAGAGTCTCCCAGAAACGCATTATATCTGAAACAGTGCTATAACCGCCTCCGTCTCCACCACCGATGATGGGAATCGTGTAGATATTGGACAGCAGATGACCTGTGTCGTCCTTGTAGTAGCCCAGAGCTGTGTTACCTGGTAAATCATTCATTGCAAAATACCCGCTGTTTTCCATCCCTGCAACTGTAAAGATATGCTCTTCAATCACATCTAGGAAAGATTTTTTTGTGACAGCCTCGATGATCATGGACAGAATGACAAATCCGCCGTCATTGTACTTGAATCTATCTCCCGGTTTAAACTCCATTTTCTTATCTTTCAGAAGAACAAGAAAATCATCTGGACTTTTCAGTCCGTACATAGGCAGATCTGACCATAAGGAAGCATAATCATCATTTTCCTCTTCATCAAAATAGTCCTCAAACCCTGAAGTGTGGGTTATGAGATGTCTTATCGTAACCTCATTGTCCATGAAAGGGAAGTGATCTGGAAGGTGCATAAGAACCGGGTCCTCCAAAGAAAGCTCACCGGACTCTACAAGCCTCAGAATGGCTACTGCTGTGAAAATCTTTGAACCGGATGCGGTCGGAAACCTGGTATAAATATTATTGGGGACTGCCTCATTGAGAACAGCGTGACCGAAAGCTTCCTCATAAATCGGAACGCCGTTTTTACTGAGGGAAATGACACCGGAAAAATCTGGTATTTTGCTATGGATTTCTGATTTGATGTTTTCTAAATTCATATAAAGTCCTCCCATTAGTAATGTATGTGATTTGATAATACCATAATAGAATATTGATATCCAAATCCTGACTGATATTGTATAAGATAAGAAATGTTCTTTGATGGAATTGTATTTCTGTGCTAAATTAGGGAAGTACGAATAAATTAAAGACAAGAGTGAATAAGAAGAGAAAAGACTGAATGAGGGGTAATAATGCAGAAGAAAGACATAATGGAAATAAAGAAAAGATACAAGAAGGATCAGGCGACGTTCTCAAAAATGACGGGATGCTATGTCAATGGAGAAAAGCAGATTGTGACAAAATTCAGGGAGACCTTTCTCAACCTGGAAGATGACGAATATCACA
>DATIRH010000449.1:0-3597 GCA_035469845.1 Proteiniclasticum sp.
TGGTAAAATAAGTCCGAGAATCAGACCAGTTACGATTGCAGAAAGATCATGCAGTGAATGTTTCTTATGTAGAGCTTTCTTGAATAGAACCTCTGTAGCCATCGCACCCATGATTGTGACCAGAATTAGAAATAAACCATCTATTCCGTTGAAGTATATTCCCGCTGCTGTGACTGGAACCAGTGCAATGATAACATCAAGCATGATTCTGTTCACTCTCAGATCTGATTTAACGTGGGGAGAGGAAGCAACGGTTATTTTTCTGTTTTCCATATCCTTACCTCCTATCTTTTAACCTTTTTCGCTGTTTTAAATGACTGAAGAAGATGTCTCTTGGATGGACATACATAGGAGCATCTACCGCATTCCACACACATGCCACCACGGTTCTTGAAGAATTCATCAAAATCTCTGTGGATTACCAGCGCGTTCAGTTCATATGGCTGAAGTCCTACAGGACATACGTCAGCACAACGTCCACATTTGATACAGTTCATCTCTTCTTCTTTAGAGACCTCATCCTCATTCAGGAACAGAACTTCTCTGATTCCTCTGTTGATTGGTGCATCAAGAGCGAATACCGCATCACCGGAAAGGATATTTCCTGCAACGACTCTGAATGGATTCTCCACCTCGGCTTTTTCCATCACATAATTTAATGTAGTTCCGGATAACACTTTGTAGATTCCAGGTATTTTTACGGATCCTCCATTGATCAGCAGCAGCTGATAATGGGTAAGTCTGTTGTCCAGAAGTCCCCTTGCAACGGCTGGAAGTAAAAATGCATCCATTACCATGGTGTATTTCATGGCGTAATCACCAAATACATCTCTGGAGGCCAGATTCATATCATGATAGAACTGCGTAGGGATTTTAGAAATAAGATGCACATCCAGATCCTTCAGAAGTTCAGTGAAGCCGATCACTGAATCCGCATCAGAAGTTGAAAGAACAGTGATTTCTGCATTCCTGTATAGTGTTCTCAGGAGTTTAAGTCCTCTTATGAAATCTTCTTTTTCATTTTCATACAAGTAAGAATCAACCTGACCGTAAAGGCCACTTTCCTGTGCATTGAGCAGAATGTTCTTGGGTTCTTTTTTGAAAGAAAGCTGCATTCCCCTCTTTCTGTTGGATAGATTCTGCGTCTCAATGAGTCCGAGTGCTTTGATTTTCTCTCTCAGATCCTCGAAACTTAAAGTACTGTAGTCATAAGATTCACGTGATTCCTTTTCATAAAGGAAGTCATTTTCAATAAGAATAACATCAACTTTATTACCCATTAAATCTGTTTTTGTGGTAATCTGCTTCACTGTTCCGGATACACTTGAGTAGATTGGAACAATGCTGTTGTTTTCACCTGTACCGATGATCTGATTAACAAGTACTCTGTCCGCTCTTTTCACAGTCGGTGAACACTTCATATTATGTTGCTGAGAAAGTGAATATACCATGTTCTTTGGAGCATCTACATCTATGATATTATTGAAATGTTCTGCTTCCTTGAACTTAGGCACATGCACTGCTTTGGATATTGAAAACAGTTTCATATACATCCCCCTAAATTTAATCTAAAATATAACAAATACACAATATAGTATAACATTGTAAACGTTCATAAACAATATTTGTCAATTTATTCACAAAAGCTGAATAAGGAGAAACCGTTGATTACCAACGGTTTCTCCTGTTCTGATTTCTTAAATAAACCTTATAATATTCTTTTCGATTTTAGTACAGTTTAGAATGCTGGGAAAATGGAACCCTCGTATTTTTCTTCAATAAATGTTTTTGTTTTTTCGCTGTTCAGTACTTCATTCAGTGCTTTGATTTTCTCTGAATCCTCATCCCCTTCTCTCACTGCAAGTACATTTGCATAAGGTGAATCACCTGATTCAATAATGATTGCATCGTCAAGTGGATTAAGAGCCGCTTCGATGGCATAGTTTGTATTGATTACAGCAGCATCAACATCAACTAGAGTTCTTGGAAGAGCCGGAGCATCAAGTTCTGTGAATTCCAGATTTTTAGGATTACTGGTGATATCAAGAACGGATGCGATCTCTGAGTCTTTCAGCGTGATCAGACCGTTGTCTGCGAGAAGTTTCAGTGCTCTTGAACCGTTTGTTGCATCATTGGGGATTGCGATGGTTGCACCATCGGCCAATTCATCGAGACTTGTTATTTTCTCGGAATAGAGTCCCATTGGCTCGATATGAACCTTGACGGTCCATAGGATGCCTAGATTCTCATTGCTGTTCATTTCTTCCAGATAAGGAATGTGCTGGAAGAAATTGGCATCCAGCTGTCCTTCTGAGAGAGCTTTGTTTGGGAGAACATAATCATTGAAGATGGTAATCTCAAGATCATATCCGAGCTCTTTCAGATCATCTTTCACATTTTCAAGAATTTCAGCATGAGGAACAGCAGAGGCTCCTACTACGATTTTTTCGTCAGTTTCATCGCTTGTGCTGCAGCCTGCGAGAATTCCAAGTGCGAGTAATGAGGCAGTCAGTATTTTGTATGTTTTTTTCATTTTAATCTTCCTCTCTTTTTTTAATATCTGTTTTTTGAATCTGTACTGATTTTAAGTTGAAGGTATTATCTGATTTCACTCAATTTGTTAAATAATATACAGGGTATCGCTTCATGTTATGTGTAATACCGCTGTAGTTACCTTAACAGCAGCTTGAAAATCTGGTTGCCTATGGACTGGATGATCTGAACAACTGCAAAAATCATGATGACGATGATGAACATGATTGTGTTCTCCCACCTGTAATAGCCATAGTTGATGGCTACTGCGCCAAGTCCGCCTCCACCGATGATTCCCGCCATGGCAGAATAACCGACGATGTTGATGAATATATTTGTGATTCCCTGTACTAGATTCGGCAATGCTTCAATGAGCATCACTCTGAAAATAATCTGGGCATTGGTTGCCCCGAAGGATCTTGCCGCTTCGATGATGCCGGAGTCCACTGTGTCAAGTGACCCCTCTATGATTCTGGCAGCGAATGGTGTGGCAGCTATGGTCAGTGGGACGATCGCTGCAGTAGTTCCTATGGATGTTCCTACTATAAGTCTTGATAATGGAAACAGGAGGAACATAAGAATAATAAACGGGAAACTTCTGAACACGTTGATGATGAAGTCCAGTATATTATAGAGGGCTGGTTTCGGTCTCAATCCTTTTTCCTTTGTATAGACTAAGATGATTGCGATAAAGAAACCGAAAAATATTGATAAAATTCCTGATACGCTTATCATAAGCAATGATTCTAAAAGAGCTTGTATATAGCCGTTAAGATTCATTATGTATCACCTCCACATTTAAACCTTTATTTACAAGATAGGATTCAATATTTTCCTTATCCTGGGGATTTATATTGATGACGAGGCTGCCCAGAACATTGCCACTGAAATTTTCAAGTTTACCCCAGACGATGGAAAAATCCACATTCAGATCCTTGCTCATGGTGGTAATGATGGTCTGGTTGCTGTAGTCCTTGGTGAAGAAAATCCGGATATTGATCCCCTTAGGTAGAATTTCCAGCTCATCTTCTCCAATGAGTTTTTTAAGACTCTTTGCCGGATTGA
>DATIRH010000450.1:0-8293 GCA_035469845.1 Proteiniclasticum sp.
CGATTTCACTGACCTTAATGCCTCTATCGGTGGCATAAGTGATTACAGGTTTACCTGTAACTTCTACGATAATTCTGACAATGTCTTCATCTTTGTAAGACGAGGCAGAACCAGAAAGGGGGACACTCTTTAGTGAGGAATCCTTTAAACTGACAGTGGTACGCTGGGGCAAGTCAACAATTTTCGCGACATCAGCTTTCGCCATTAATCCGCTGGAGGTAAAGAGAAATAAAAACAGTAACAACGTTGCGATTCTTGATATTTGTCTCTTCAAGTGATTGGCCCTCCTAAACTTTATTTATATTCCAATAACTGATCATTCACCATTGAGTGAATAGAAGCAATATTGAAAATACATTCTGGACCAATTATATCACTGCAGCTAATGGCCAACAACAAATATGACAAAGAATTTACATATTCGCTATCAGTATAGAGGTATTACGCAATAATATTAAGTGGATGCATAATAGAGGGGGTTAAATTACAAAATAGTAATTTGAGCATCAAATGAAATTATCAAGCTGAATATTTCAAATGAATTCTTGATTCCTACTATAATTTCCTGAAATAAGATATCATTTTTAGAATGTCTGTTTTTCTGGTATAATTTTAATGTTGGAGTCAGATACCCGGTTATTTGTGATGCCGTTAAACAGGGATTCATAGAAACGGGTAATTCTGTATCCTCAAAAATAATAAATAAAGTAAAATATGCTCAAGATAGAAACCGAAGGAGAACTTCAGGTTTCAGATAGGAGAGAGCAACGTGAAGAAAATTGATAAAAAAATCATCCAGATGAAGAAGTATAATATCCTTAGCTGTCCCAAATGCGGCAGTGAATTCACTGTGGATGGAAAGAGTCTAAGGTGTCCGTCGGGTCATACCTACGACATCTCCAAAAAAGGAACGGTAAACTTTGTACTGGGGTATGGAGAAGAAAACTACAACATGACCATGCTGGAAGCAAGAGAAAGAGTCATCAATGTAGGATTCTTCAATGAAATCATAAAAAGTGTCTGTGAAGAAATCTATGACAGCTATCTTACATCTGGTAAAGTCGATGAACCGATTCGAATACTTGATGCAGGATGTGGTGATGGAAGCCATATTGATATGATCGGAAAGTACTTCAAGGAAAAAGGTGTGGATACAGAGCTCATCGCTGTGGATATAAGTAAAGATGGAATCAGTATCGCCGGAAGAAAGGACAATGAAGTCCTCTACTTCGTGGCGGATCTCAGTCATCTTCCTTTCAAGGAAAAGTCCTTTGATGTCATCGTCAATATCCTGTCACCGATCAACTACAAGGACTTCAAGAGAGTTCTGAAAGAAGACGGACTCTGCTACAAAGTCATCCCGGATACAGGATATCTCAAGGAGCTGAGAAAGCTTTATGGGCTACCGGAGTATCAGAACAATGAAATCGTCACGCATCTTAGAGAAAATGCCAAGGTCCTGAAGGAACGTAAAATAAGGGCTATAGAAAATGTGGAAGCCTATGCGGATGATCTTCTTCTTATGACACCTATGTTATGGGACAGAACGATTCTGGATTCCGGAGCGAAGCTCACGGACATCACCATAGAAGCGGAGCTTTTCACTTTCGGATTTTAGGCTAAAGACAAATACTTGGAGGGTAGTATGGAAGAGAAGAGAGGGAATTACAGTGTCATGGATTTAACCTCCCTGGAAAAACTGGAACCCGTAAGGGTTCGTCCCGGTATGTACATCGGGAGTACAGGGTCCAAGGGAGTGCACCACTGCGTGTGGGAAATTCTTGACAATGCCATAGATGAAATTACAAACGGATATGGAGATACAGCTTATGTGATCCTCAATAAGGACAAGAGCGTCACCATCATCGACAACGGAAGAGGAATTCCAGTGGGCATTCATCCCACAAAGAAGATTTCCGGTGTGGAAATGGTTTATACAGAGCTTCACACAGGCGGTAAATTCAACCATTCAAATTATAAAACCTCAGGAGGACTCCATGGGGTGGGTGCTTCGGTGGTCAATGCCTTAAGCAAATGGCTTGAAGTGGAAGTGCATAAGGACGGAAGAATCTACAAACAGAGATTCGAACACGCCTATGATGAAAAGTTTAAAAGAATGATGCCGGGAACACCGGTGACGAAGCTGGAAGCCTTGGGTAAAACCACCAAGCAGGGGACGAAAGTCACCTTCATGCTGGACCCTGAAGTGTTCACGAGCGTCGATTTCCGATTTGAAGTCATCGATATCAGAATGATGGAGCTTTCCTTTCAGAACAAGGGAATCACCTTGATTCTTCGTGACAGAAGAGGCGAAGAAGAGATCGAGAAGATCTATCACAGTGAACGGGGACTTCTTGATTTCATCGAGTACCTGAATGAGTCCAAAACAGTGATTCATCAGGAACCGATCCTTTTTGAGGGAGAAAGAAGCATCGGTAATATTTCTTTGGAAGGCGAAGTCTGTATTCAGTTTACAGATTCTTCTCTTGAAAATATTGCCAGTTACGTCAACAACATTCCCACCAGTGAGGCGGGAACCCATGAATCAGGCTTCAAGACGGGAATGACCAGAGCCTTCAAAGAATGGGCCAAGAAGCTCAATCTGAACAAGGACAAGAACTTCGAAGGAGACGATCTTCGTGAAGGAATGACCGCCATCGTGAAGATCAGGCTCACCAATCCTATGTTTGAAGGTCAGACCAAGAACAAGCTTGGAAACTCGGAAGCCTATACGCTGATGAACGACTTAAGCTACACGAAGTTCTACGAATGGATCGAGGATCATAAGGACATCGCCACGAACCTCATCAATAATGCTCTGGAAGCGGCAAAGCGCAGAGAGAAGATCAAGAAGATCAGTGATGCGGAAAGAAAGAAGGTCGGAAAGGGCACTTCTCCTCTGGCAGGAAAGATTGCTGTTGCCACCTCAAGAGACAAAGATGTTCTTGAATTCATCGTGGTGGAGGGAGACTCCGCTGGAGGCTCTGCGAAGCAGGCAAGGGATCGAAGATTCCAGGCCATCATGCCTTCCAAGGGAAAGATCATGAATACAGAAAAGCAGAAGCTGGAAAATGTGCTGGGATCGGAAGAGCTGAGGCTTTTCAACACCGCCATCGGTACAGGAACGCTCTCAAGCTTCAAACTGGAAGATGTCAAGTACGGTAAGATCATCATCATGTCCGATGCGGACGTGGACGGGTATCATATCAGAACCCTGTGGCTTACCTACATCTACAGATATATGAAACCACTGATCATGAATGGCATGCTCTATCTGGCGCAGCCTCCTCTTTATAAGGTCTACAAGACCTCGAAGAAGGGTACCATTCAGAGATACGCCTATTCCGACGATGAACTGGAAGCCGCAAAGAAAGAGATCGGAAGCGGCTTTAACATCCAGAGATTCAAGGGTCTAGGAGAAATGAATCCGGACCAGCTATGGGAAACAACCCTGAACCCTGAGACGAGAACCCTTATAAGGGTCACCATCGATGATGCGGCCAGAGCTGAAAGAATGGTTTCTCTTCTCATGGGTGACGTGGTGGAACCAAGAAAAAATTATATCTATAAGTATGCAGAATTTTAGGAGGTGGCATTTTGGCAACTAAAAATCAGATTCCTACAGACAACAATATCCTGAATGTCCCTCTTGAAGAGGTCATGCCGGACAACTTTCTGCCCTATGCGGTGGAAGTGGCAAAGGACAGAGCTCTTCCAGATGTCCGTGACGGACTGAAGCCTGTTCATAGAAGAATCCTTTATGGCGCCTATCAGCTGAAGGCATATCATGACAAGCCTTACTTTAAATCAGCGAGAATCGTCGGAGATATCCTGGGTAAGTATCATCCCCATGGAGATGCATCGGTTTATGATGCCATGGTGATTCTTGCCCAGAACTTCAGTACAAGAATGCCTCTTATAGATGGCCACGGTAACTGGGGGTCCATCGACGGAGACAATGCGGCGGCTATGAGATACACAGAAGCAAGACTCTCCCGCGTAGCGGAAGAGATGCTTCGTGACATCGATAAAGATACAGTTGAATTTGTCTATAACTATTCCGATACGGAGCTGGAACCGAAGGTTCTGCCTGCGAGATATCCGAACCTTCTTGTCAATGGAGCCTTCGGAATCGCGGTAGGTCTTGCGACCAATATCCCTCCTCATAATATGAAAGAGAGTATCGATGCGGTCTGTGCCTTCATCGATGACCCTGACATGGATGTAACGGCCCTCATGCAGTATGTGAAGGGACCGGACTTTCCAACAGGAGGCGTACTCATTGGTGGAGACTCCCTGAAGGAAGCCTATGAAAAGGGCGAAGGCAAGGTGGTTCTTCGAGCCAATGCAAAGGTGGAGAAGCTGACCACAGGAAGATATGCCATCGTTGTTACGGAATTTCCTTACAGAAAGAATAAAGCGAAGCTTCTTCAGGCAATCTCTGCCATGACGGCAGACAAGAAGCATCAGAAGGCCCTGGACGGCATCATGGATATCAGAGATGAGTCTGACAGAGACGGTGTACGGGCAGTCATCGAGTTCAAAAAGCAGATCGAACTTGAGACAGCAGAAAAAATCCTTCTCTATCTCTACAAGAGATGCGATCTTCAGATCAACATCAACTTCAATATGGTAGCCCTCTATAAGGGGAAACCTTCGACCATGGGTCTGAAGGATATCATCCGCTACTATGTGGAGCATCAGAGAGAAGTGGTACTTAGAAGAACAAAGAAGGAACTTGACAGTGCCATGAAGCGTTACCACATCGTGGAAGGCTTCATGAAAGCCATCGATATTATGGATGAAGTCATCAAGACCATCAGAGAATCCAGTTCAAAAACCAATGCACGAGAAAATCTCGTCATCGAATATCGGTTCAGCGCTGAGCAGGCTACTGCGATTCTGGAACTGATGCTTTATAGACTTACAGGACTTGAGCTGAAAGCTTATGTCAAAGAACATAATGAGCTGACAAGACTGATTAATTCCCTGGAGAAGATCATCAACAGCACCAAGGCTTTAGATAAACTGGTGAAGAAAGAGCTTTTGGAAGTAGGCGAAAGCTTCGGCGATGCGAGAAGGACTGAAATCATCAAGGATGAGGAAGAAGCTGTCATTGACGCCATGGACATCATTGTCCAGGAAGATGTGGTTGTGGCCATTTCCCGTGAAGGATTCGTCAAGCGCATGCCGCTGAAGAATTACCAGAGAGTGACCACGGATGAATCTTCCATCGAGTATCGTGAAGGGGACAAACTGGCAGTGCTTCTTGAAAGTAACACCAGGGATGTACTGTACATCTTCTCCGATTCAGGTATGCTTTATCAGCTGAGGACCATGGATGTGCCTGAACACAAATGGAAAGATAAGGGTGTCCGTATGGACAACTACATCAAGGGCATCGACTTCAATGAAGAGTCCATCATTGCCGCTTTCTCCATGGACGGCCAGGATGAGGGAAGCTTCAAGTTCATCACGTCAAGAGGATCCTTGAAGAGAACAGACGTTGAAAGCTTCAAGACCCACTATGCCAAGATCATTGCGCTGAAGCTGAGAAAAGATGAAAAGCTTGTATCCGTGATTCTTGACAAGTATCGAGTGCTTTATGAAAACACATTGGGAGAACTCCTTCCAAAGGTGTATAAAGACTACATCTATGAAAACAAGGATCAGATCCACATGGTGGAGCTTCCTCAGATACCGCTGTTTGTAAGAATTCTTACAAAGAACGGTCTGGACTTTACGGTGCCGGAAGCGGATGTGGAAGTGAAGGACAGAATGTCCATTCCTGACAGTTTCCTGAGTCTTCCGGATAAGGATGAAGTCTACAAAGTCCATTATGAAATGGATTATGAGGCCAAAGCCTTCAATCTGACGATTACAGACCGTGGAGAAATCAAGGTCCTGCAAAGAGCCAGCAGATCGAAGAACCTGTATAAGGTCAGCGGAGAGTCTTATCTCAGCCTTGTGATCGTCACAAGTCTGGGTGCCTACTACAAGCTGCCCATGTATATGTTTGAGAACCTGGAAGGCAGCGTGCTCCTTTCGGATCTCTATGATGACATCGACAAGAACGAACGTGTCGTAGGGGTATTTACGCTAGAAGAGGATGCCATGGACAGTAAGGAAGTGTACTTCGTGACTGAAGAGGGTATCGTCAAGAGAACCGCTGTGGAAGACTTCAGAGGAGAACTGATGACTTCTCATGTAATCAAGTTCAAGAAGCCGACGGATCGTCTTGTCTACGCGGAAGCATTCAGCGAAGACCTGGATGCGGATATTCTTCTTGTATCCGAGAAAGGCATGGCCATCCGATTTGAAACCAGCAGCATCTCGCTTCTATCAAGAAACGCATCAGGTGTTGTGGGTATGAATCTCAAGGATGAGGACAGAGTCTTCTTTGCTCAGGTCATCACAGAAGAAAAAGAGATCATTATAGGGTCTAAAGCCAATGAAGATGAGATCATAAAGATCGAAAACATCAAGCTTCAGAACCGTGCAACCAGAGGAAAGAACATTATGGTTCTCGTACTGGGGGATAAGGTCAATAAAGTGGAATTAAATCAATAGATAAGCAAAATGAGGTGAGTGTATGCTCGCCTCATTTTTTCAGCTGGAATAAACAAGGGGTGCTCGACATGAGCATATGAAGGGTAAGATTTATTGAGAATAAGGTGTTAGTATAGGCGTATTGATGTAAAGAAATTAAAAATAAAGATAAACCATGGCTGTTTTCAAATAAACCGGAAAAATCAGGCAAAATTCCGGTTTGTTTGATTTCTGTATTCAGCCTGGATTATGCTTATAATCAGGCTAATATGCTCCAGAAGTAAGGGTGCGTGGACGTGGTGTAGTCTGGTCAACAGACATGACCAAACACTAATCTTGTAAACGTAGTCATTTACCTTGGAAAACCCTATTCAAAATCCACTATCTACACTACGATTGAGAAAGACAAAAAAGAAAAAGAGGTGTAACAATGACAAGAAAAGAACGATTCAGTGAAGGAATCCAGAGATTTGGACGATCTTTACTTCTACCAATCGCAATTATGGCTCCAATGGGTATGATCCTTGGTATAACTGGAGCACTTGTTCAGGGATATATGGTAGAAAGAGTACCATTCCTGGCCAATGAAACACTGCAGATGATCTTAGTCAGTCTAAGAACCATCGCAGATGTCATCTTCTCTAATATCCCGGTACTCTTTGCCATGGGTGTCGCTTACGGAATGTCGAAAAAGGAAAAAGGGATTGCCGTATTCTCATCTATGATCGCGTATCTCATCTTAAACACGACAATCAATGTGTACCTCAAAGCGACCGGTACACTTGCAGATCCTGAAGTGATGTCCACCGTAGGACAAGGCATGGTTCTGGGTATTCAGACGTTAAGACTGGATGTACTCGGCGGAATCATCAGTGGTCTCATAGGATCCATTGCTGCAGACAAGTATTACAACAAGCAGCTGCCTGTTGCATTCGCTTTCTTTTCAGGAAAGAAGTTTGTGCCCATGGTTGCCATTGTATGGGCAACCATTGCAGGCCTCATTATTCCTTTCTTCTGGGGTCTTCTGACGAAAGCGCTCATCGCTTTATCAAAGGTTATTCTCCAGGGTGCCATCGGGCCATTCGTTAATGCGCTCATGGTAAGACTTCTGATTCCACTAGGCCTTCATCATGTATGGAGTGCACTCATCCGCTTCACCCCGGCGGGTGGTACATACGTCATCGATGGAGAAACATTCACTGGAGTACTCCCTGCACTGAATGAAGTGCTCTTTAATCAGGGACCCAACAGTGAAGCCTGGGCAATGCTGCCTGAACTGACCAAGTTCATGGCACAGAACCAGATGCTGGTCACTCTCTTCATGATTCCTGCCATTGGTCTTGCAATGTACAGAAGTGCTTATGCGAAAAACAGACCTTTTGTTAAGGGGATCATCATCACAATGGTCATTACTCCATTCTTAGGAAACATTACAGAACCTATGGAGTTCTCGTTCCTGTTCATCGCACCGCTGCTGTTTCTTGTCTATGTACTACTTGCAGGTATGGGAGCAGTTGCTCTGTATCTTCTAGGTACTGGTGTAGGTTATATCAGAGGAACCATTTTCGACTTTGCCATCTTCGGACTCATGTATGAGAACACCAGATGGTATAACCTTCTCATTGTTGGTGTTCCTCTGGCGATCTTGACTTACTTCATCTTCAAGTATGCCATCGAGAAGTATAATATCGCGACACCAGGTCGCGAAAGTGATGAGTATGAATACAACGATCTGATCAAAGAA
>DATIRH010000451.1:0-2870 GCA_035469845.1 Proteiniclasticum sp.
CAAATTAATTGAAATAAAATGTGTATACCATGTTGACTCTATAACTTATAAAGGTTAAAATGAAACAGGTAATATCAGATTAAAATGCTCAGAATTGAAGGAGAGTTAGAATGGCAGAATTATTAAGAATAACTGGCTTGAAAAGCCAGGTTAATGAAACAGAAATCCTAAAAGGTCTTGACCTTGTAGTAAACAAAGGTGAAGTTCATGTAATCATGGGACCAAACGGAGCGGGAAAATCCACTCTGGCAAACGTCATCATGGGTAGCCCAAAGTACAAAGTTACTGAAGGGAACATCCTGTTTGAGAACGAGGATATCACAGAAATTACTGTAAATGAAAGAGCACAAAAAGGAATATTCTTATCTTTCCAGGCTCCACAGGAAATACCTGGAATCACAGTAGAGAATTTTCTAAGAACAGCTAAGGCACAGATTACTGGAAAGCCTGTTAAAGCAATACAGTTCAAGAAAGAACTTACTGAGAAGATGAAGGAACTTGATATAGATCGTGCTTACGCACAAAGATATTTGAATATGGGTTACTCAGGTGGAGAAAAGAAGAAGAATGAAATTCTTCAGATGAGAATACTTAATCCGAAGCTTGCGATCCTTGACGAGACGGATTCAGGTTTAGACGTGGATGCAGTCAAGATTGTTTCTAAGGGCGTAATGGACTTCAAGAGTGAAGATAACGCTATTGTAATTATCACCCACCACAACAACATACTTGGCTATATAAACCCTGATGTTGTTCATGTAATGGTAGATGGTAAGATCGTCGAGACTGGAGATATATCCCTTGCAAGAGAAATAGAGAAGAACGGATATATTAAGTACAGGGAAGCGAAAGGTGAGACAGAATGGAAAAAAGAAATAAAACTTTTATAGAAGACCTAGACAGAGGCGTATATGATGTCAAAAATGATTTCGAATACGACTACAAGGCTGAATCAGGATTAACTGAAGAGATCATCAGAGAAATCTCCAGCAAAAAGAATGAGCCAGAATGGATGCTGAAGTACAGACTGGAATCCTTAAAGGTATATCATCAGCTGGATGTCCCAACATGGGCACCGGATATATCAGATCTTGATATCGACAATATAGTGACTTATGTAAAACCTAAGTCGAAAAACATGAACACATCATGGGATGATGTTCCTGCTGAAATCAAGGATACTTTCGAGCGTTTAGGAATTCCTGAAGCTGAAAGAAAGTCACTGGCAGGTGTAGGAGCGCAGTATGACTCTGAAGTCGTATATCATTCCATCAAGGAAGAGCTTACAAAGCAGGGTGTTGTTTATACAGACATCGAAACTGCTCTCGTGGAGTATGAAGACATTGTAAAGCAGTACTTTATGAAGCTTATCCCTAATACAGACCATAAGTTTGCCGCTCTTCATGGTGCAGTCTGGTCAGGTGGATCTTTTGTGTATGTACCTGAAGGAGTGAAGCTGGATATTCCACTTCAGTCTTATTTCAGATTGAATGCACCAGGAGCTGGGCAGTTTGAACACACACTGATCATCATTGAAAAAGGTGCGTACTGTCATTTCATCGAAGGATGTTCTGCGCCAAAGTATTCTGTGAATAATCTTCATGCTGGAGCTGTTGAGCTTTATGTTAAAGAAGGTGCCACATTAAGATATTCAACCATTGAAAACTGGTCAAAGAATATGTACAACCTGAACACAAAGAGATCTGTAGTAGATAAGAACGGTACCATTGAATGGGTATCAGGATCTTTTGGATCCAAGGTCTCCATGCTTTATACTATGAGTATACTTAGAGGAGAAGGTGCAAGAGCAGAATTTACAGGCGTAACTTTTGCCGGAAAAGGACAAGTTCTAGATACCGGATGTAAAGTTGTTCATGCTGCACCAAACACAACTTCCACTGTAAATTCAAAGTCCATCTCAAAATCCGGTGGGCAGGCGATATATAGAGGACTTCTTAGAGTAGCGCCTAATGCGCATGGATCTAAATCCACCGTTACCTGTGAATCACTGATGCTGGATAATATATCAAGATCAGATACGATTCCTGTTATTGATATCAATAACGACGATGTGGATCTGGGACATGAAGCAAAAATCGGAAGAATATCAGAAGAAGCAATCTACTATCTGATGACCAGAGGAATTTCAGAAGAAGAAGCAAAAGCGATGATCGTCAGAGGTTTCGTAGAGCCTATATCCAAGGAATTGCCACTGGAATATGCTGTTGAAATGAATAATCTGATCACATTGGAACTTGAAGGAACGATAGGATAGAGGTGGATTAATGAGCGCAATAAAAGAATCATATAATGTCCTGCCTAGATTAAGCTTTAGGTGGGTTAAGGCAAATGAGCTGCTTCTTGAGACTGTGGAAGTCAGCCTGAACACAGAGTATACCTACAAATCACTGGAAGGTGAAGGGTATAAAAGTCTGACCAATGAAGACCTGCCTTTATCAGCAGACTTCAAGGGCGTAAATTTACGCATGGTAAGTATGGTAGAGGAAAACCATAATGCTGGACTGTTTATTCATGTGAAAGAGAATGAAGAAAAGAATCTTCATATTACACATGTACTTGGAAGAGAAAACAGCACCTTAATAGAAAAGAACGTGATTGTTCTAGAAAAAGGATCCAAGATGAATATGATCATGGATTATTCATCCGACGATTCAGAAACATTTTCAAATATACTGAATAAAATCAGTGTTGCAGAAGGGGCAGAGCTTAATATCATCAAGATACAGAGGCTCAACTCTCTTTCAAGACATCTGGAGTCAAGATACTCAACAGTACTTGAAACTGGTAAGGTGAACTATATTTCAGTTGAAATTGGTGGTAAAGAAGCGGTTGTGAACTACATGACAGAT
>DATIRH010000452.1:0-2838 GCA_035469845.1 Proteiniclasticum sp.
GTCACCAAACCCATCAGGAAATTGACGCTGTCTTCAAAAGAACTGGCCAAGCTGAATTTCGATACGCAGATCGACAAAACACAGAAGGATGAGATCGGAGAGCTTGCAGAAAGCTTATCTACCCTCTCTCTGAATCTGAAAACAGCGCTAAGCGAGCTTAATGAAAAGAACAGACTTTTAGAAGAAGATGTACTGAAGAGTCAGAAACTGGAAAATCAGCGCAAGGAGTTCATCAGAGATATCTCCCATGAGCTGAAAACACCGATCACATTGATTCAAGGATACACCGAAGGACTGATTGATGGGATCAGTGAAGAAAACAAGGAGGAGTATCTTTCCATTATTCTGGATGAGTCCAAGAACATGGAGAAACTCGTCAAGGATATGATCGAACTGTCCTACACAGAATCGGATGCATTTAATCTAAGCAGAACAGAATTTAATCTGAGCAAGGCTCTGGTGAACTGTGCCACTCCATTTCTTGATTACCATAATGAAAAGATTTCCTTTAATTTTAATATATCAGATCAGTATCTGGTAACAGCTGATCTTAATAAGCTAAGTACAGCAATCAGAAACATCATAAAAAATGCAATCAACTATACAGATCTTCAGGAAGAAGCTGAAGTGAACATTTCGTTGACTGAAGAGAATCAGGAGCTGGTTATGAAGATTTCAAATTCTCCGGCACATATTGATGAGGAAGAACTTGAAAATATATGGGTGCAGTTCTATAAGAAAGATAAATCAAGACAAAGAAAAGATGGAAGCTCAGGACTGGGATTATCAATCATAAGAAATATTCTGGAAAAACATGAGCTCACCTATAGCCTGATGAACGAAGGCAATGGCGTCTCTTTTATGATTCGGTTTACTGAATATGAAGTGGCAGAACGTTAAACTGCCACAATAGAATATGAAAGCCCCTTACAATGCATCAGAATGCTTTGTAAGGGGCTTTTCAAGGCTATAAGGTGAATCCTCCGTCCATGGTCAGAACCTGTCCTGTGATGTAAGTTCCCTTCTCTATCAGAAAGGCTGCAAGTTCAGCTACTTCTTCAGGTTTTGCAAGTCTCTTGAATGGAATCTCCTCAATAAAATCTCTCTTTTCCTGGTCCGTCAGATTTGCAAGAAGCTTCGTATCCACTCCACCGGGTGCAATGGCATTGACACGTATGTTCATATGGGATAATTCGGATGCTAGGCTTCTTGTGAACTGTTCCAATGCTCCTTTTGTCATGGCATAGGCAACTTCCATGGATGCAGGTTTTGAACCCCATATGGATGAGATACTGATGATGCTTCCTTTCCCCTCTTCGATCATACGCGGAATAATCTCTTTGCTGATATAGTAAAGTGGTTTGAGGTTGATGCTTAACAGTTCTTCAAAATGGAGCTCAGTCATCTCATGAAAGAGATCCCTGTAGGAAACACCTGCGCCATGGATCAGCACTTCGAATGATCCAAAATCCTTCAGTATTCTTTTTAAGGTCAAAGAATATCCGTCTGCATTTAAAAAATCTATGGAGTAGGCTTCTACTCTTGTGATTTCTGATAATTCTTCAACAAGTATTTTAGCTTGAGTATGATTATTTCCATAAACCAGTGCCAGATCATAACCAAGATCCGCAAGTTTTCTTGCGATTTCTATGCCGATACCACCTGTCGCACCTGTTATAATTGCATTTTTCATACGCTTCCTCCACTTTGTTCTATAATAGTATCATTATAGCAAATTCCTGCCCCATTATTTGTTCTCAACATAAATTAACCTTTTATCGTCTAATCGAAATAAAGCAGGAAATCGATGAGGAATCTGAAAGGATCTAAAAGAAAAGACTGTCTATATATGAATAAATTATAAATTTTTCAGACTGTGGTCAGAGACTCGAAAAACCAAACATGACGAAACCCTCATGTTTCAATGGTTTTCTCCTCATTCGTAAATAACACCCGCAAATATTACCGATTTCGAATATGAAATTGATTACACATGAGTATAGTTTCATGTTATTATTATCTTGCAGTCTATTAAGTATATTATAAAAAACCATTCAGAATCATTTATCCAAGTGATGGATTTTCCTTATGTACTTATATTATTGTATATAGATAATATTGGGAGGTAAAATTGAATGAAAGAAGTTGTAATTGTAAGTGCAGTAAGAACTCCTGTTGGAAGTTTTGGCGGAGTGTTTAAAAATGTTTCCGCTGTAGATTTAGGGGTTGTCGCTGTAAAAGAAGCAATCAGACAGGCTGGGATCAAACCGGAAGATGTCAACGATGTCTATATGGGGTGTATCCTTCAGGCAGGACTTGGTCAAGGTGTAGCAAGACAAATTTCTGTCAATGCAGGTATTCCGGTGTCCGTGCCGGCTACAACAATCAATATGCTCTGCGGATCAGGTTTAAGGACAGTATCTCTGGCAGCACAGACCATAATGACAGGCGACAATGATATCGTCGTTGTAGGTGGTACTGAAAATATGTCCAGAGCACCTTATGTTTTAAATAATGCAAGATTTGGATCCAGAATGGGTAATGACACCATGGTAGACTCCATGATAGAAGATGCGCTGACAGATGCATTCAATAATTATCATATGGGTGTCACTGCAGAAAATGTTGCTGAAAAATATGGAATAACAAGAGAAGAACAGGATCTATTTGCAGCTTCCAGTCAGAATAAAGCAGAAAAAGCCATGGCTGAAGGTAAATTCAAAGACGAGATCGCTCCTGTAACAATCCCTCAAAGAAAGGGAGACCCTGTGGTAGTGGATACAGACGAGTATCCTAAAAAAGGCGTTACTGCAGAAGGATTAAGTAAACTAAGACCCG
>DATIRH010000453.1:0-4027 GCA_035469845.1 Proteiniclasticum sp.
CAGAGCCAAAAAAGGATATGATACTTCTCTGTCAGATGAGGTCAAAAATGCGCGGAATGATTTCAAAGACTTCATCGGTGGTCTTAAGGTGTACTTCGCTGAATCAGAAGCTGATAATATCAGAATCATCGAGAAAACATACCCGTTATTAAGAGCACTTGAAAAGCTGACCATTCTCTTTATGGAGAAATATGACAAGAAGAAAAGGGAAAAGGGGCTGCTTGATTTTTCTGATCTGGAACATCTGGCGCTGAAGATTCTCACCGTTGAAGAGAACGGTGAAATCCTCCCATCTGAAATCGCAAAAGAGTACAAAAAGAAGTATGCTGAAGTGCTGGTAGATGAATACCAGGATTCCAATGAGGTGCAGGAAGTGCTCATTTCCATGGTCTCTCGTAAAGATGAGGAGAATCCCAATGTATTTATGGTAGGTGATGTGAAGCAGAGCATCTATCGCTTCAGACAGGCGAAGCCTGAGCTGTTCATGGAGAAGTACAGAACTTACGCTTTGGGCGGAAATCATTCAGGCACGAAGATTCTTCTATATAAGAATTTCAGAAGCAGAAAAAATATACTTTCCAGTGTCAATTTTCTGTTCAAAGGGATCATGAGTGAACGTGTGGGGGAACTTGATTATAGTGAAGAAGAATCGCTCATCTATGGAGCTACATACTATGAGATGAATGAACTCCAGGAAGAAATAGAAGAGGCTGCTGAAAAGCTTTCTGAAAATGAAATCATCGAAGTGATGCTTGTGGAAGAAAGCGGATATGATGAATCGGAAGAGGAATCAGGTGAGGATGATGGTGTCAGCATCGATCCTTCGGAGTTTAAGGCCATTGAAGTGGAAGCGAAGATGGTTGCAGAAAAGATCAACGAACTGATTCGCTCACAATTTCCGGTTTATGATAAAAATACCAAAAGTATGCGTCCAGTGACCTATAGAGATATCGTCATTCTGATGCGTGCCACGTCAAAATCAGCCACGATTTTCCTTGAAGAGCTTCATGAAGCGAATATCCCATCCTATAGTGACAGTTCCACGGGCTATTTCGATACCATCGAGATTCGTACCATGATGTCGCTTCTGAAGATCATTGACAATCCGCTTCAGGATGTACCACTCATTGCGACACTTAGAAGTCCGGTATTTTCATTCAGTGAAGAAGATCTGGTGGAAATCAGAAAAGTGAACGATAAGGAGTTCTTTTATAACAATATGGTCAAAGGTGAGGATTTCAGTGATGGAGTCAGCACGAAAATATCTTCTTTCCTGGAAAAAATCAGCGTATATCGCAGTATTTCAAAGTACATGAATCTGGATGAATTCATCTGGTACCTCTATACGGATACATCTTATCTTGATTATGTCGGTGCGATGCCTGACGGTATCGAGAGGCAGGCGAATCTGAAGATCTTGTTCCAGCGCGCAAAACAGTTTGAAGAAACCACGCTGAAAGGGTTATTCAACTTTGTAAGGTTCATCGATAGATTGAAGAAAACCACAGGTGACATCGGTGCTGCAAAAATTCTGGGTGAAAATGAGAATCTTGTGAGAATCATGAGTATCCATAAGTCGAAGGGGCTGGAATTTCCAGTGGTATTTCTGGTGCATGCCTCCAAGAGGTTCAATAAGATGGATCTCAATCGTCAGATCATCCTTCATGAAACCTTAGGGTTTGGACCGAATTTTGTGGATCTCGAGAGAGGACTTACCAATACAACGCTCATCAAGGAAGTGATCAGAAAGAAAATCAGTCTTGAGAATATCTCGGAGGAGATGAGGGTTCTTTACGTAGCGCTGACAAGAGCCAAGGAAAAACTGATCATCACCGGTCATATCAAAGATGCGGAAAAGAGCATGAAGAAGTGGACAGAACTAAGTACAGGTGAAGAGTTCAGAATACTGGAAGGCAAGGTTGAAAAGGCATCAGGATACCTGGATTGGATTATGTCGGTACTGCTCAAGCATAAGGACTTTGCGATGCAGAGAACTGATGGAAAATCGTATATTTTCGGTGAAAATGTCGGATTCAACCTTGAAATTAAAGGAAAATCAAGTATTCTGCAAAATCTGAGTCTGGATGAAGAAAAACCTGCGGGTCTCTTCACATTGGACACGCTACGAGATCGTGATTCCGCTTTTGAAGTCAATCAGAGGCTCGGTTTCATCTATGCTCATGAAGAGGAAACGAAACGGAGCTCGAAAATCTCTGTGACAGAGCTGAAAAGATTAGCCGGTCATCGCGAAATTGATGATATCTCTGAGACACTTCTTGAAGAGAAATCATTGGAAAGGCCTAAATTTCTGATGAAAAAGGCAGGTCTTACAGCAGCGGAGAAAGGGACTGCCTTCCATAAAGTGATGCAGTATATTGATTTCAGTAGAGAAACGCTGGAGGATATAATTCTGGATATTGAAACTCTGGTGGATAAAGAGCTGATCAGACGGGAAGAAGCAGAAGCCGTGAATCCACTGAAAATAAGAAGACTTCTTGAAAGTCCTCTCGGAAAGAGGATGGGGAAGGCGGATGCAGCAGGAGAGCTAAAACGAGAAGCGAAGTTCCTGATGAATATGGATGACAGTGAAGTAATGGTCATTGGGGTTATTGACTGTTATTTTGTTGAAGATGATCAGCTGGTACTTGTGGATTACAAGACTGATTATGTGGCAGATGGGGATTATGAAAATGTTCTAGCAGAAAGATATCAAGAGCAGCTTAAATACTACAAAGATGCTCTTGAATCTATCGCCGGACTCAAAATAAAGGAGATTTTCATCTATTCTGTGTCTATTGGACAAGAAATATGTATAATATGACAACATATGCTTTTCTATTTTTTCAATTTGAAGTATAATACAATTATAATTTATCACGCAATTAAAGATAGGGGTGTTTTTATATGGCAGTTGGTAGAGATAAAACTCGGATTCTTTTGACATTACCGCAGGACCTAAAAGAGGAACTTACAGATGAGGCAAAGGGCGACAATCGTTCATTGAACAATTACATCTTAAATCTTCTTCTCAGTTCTGAGAAAAGAACCGAAAACGACGGTGATTAAAGGAAAAAGCCACAAGCATTGGTTAAAGATGCTTGTGGCTTTTTCTTTTTTTCTATTTAATTTATTCAATATATTTAATGTTTAACAAATAATAAAATATTTACTTAATCGATTAAGTAAAGAGATTAAAATTTTATAAATGGTTTATAAAGTGCTATTCGAACATAGTGTTTCATTGTACGTACATCCAAAAGAAAGTAAATCGAAATTTGTTGTAAGCTTCGTAAATTTCGATTTTATTTTAATTTAATTAAATTATAATATTAAATACTGATATTCGTTATCAATACGCATTGTTTTACTTCTGTTAAACTTTGAATAGAGCGATATTCAGTCGATTTTTTCTTTGGTTTCGGGGAGATTCTTCCAGTATCGGACAGGCATGGATCTTTTCTGTGCTCTGGGGTTCAATCTTGAAGTGATGGAAATATGGGTGAAATACTGCTGCCACTTTTCGATGGTGGAATCCTCCTTGAGGAGTTTTTCATCAAGACTGATATCTTTCTTCACAGACCACTGTCCGTTTTGTGAGACTACAGCTTCGTGACGCTTTTCATCATAAATGATGAAATTCATGCCTTCATAACGCTCTGCAAAATGAGGTGCTATGAAAGACAAAATATCGTGATCCGGATCGATCTTTGCCATATAAACAGAACCTACAAGAGAAAATCTGATAAATCCTGTAAATCTGTGACTCTCCAGAGAAACTTGTCTGGAGAGCTTTGTCACTTTCATGATCAGTTCGTCCTGATAATTGTGTGCATTTCTGGGATTCCTGAAACAGCTGATGATATATTTCAGAACTAGACTGGGGGCGGACGGATCTTTATGATTTAATGCATAGGAGATGATCGACAGGGTTTCCTGCGAAAATTTTGCTGTCATGGAGCTTTTCACTCTATCAAATGCCTCTTCATCATAGGACAAGGCATAGGGTTCATCAATGAGGTTTCTTTCA